>CALFMA010000502.1 GCA_937880065.1 uncultured Ruminococcus sp. | reverse complement strand
TGGCATATCAAGCGGGATCTGTACCATATGATGTACCAGGATGGAGGGCGATACAAAGATTCAAAGCCGATTCAGGATGCACTTGCCGGGGTATTGGCAATAGAATTACCGCAAGATGATTTTCAAAAGGTTTCCGAGCAGGAAAAGAGTGATATTGAGGAGCGAATGGAGAAAGCTGAACTTGCCATAGATAAATTGATTGGATACTTTGACGGCTGTGGCTACACCACTGCTGCAACCTATATCCGGCGGGCAAAAATCGGAATGTTCGGCTATATCAGAAGATGGCTCAAATGGGGATTGATTTCACCAAGAGCATCTTCAATGGTTGAACGGGTTATGAGAGAACTCGGCAGGCGGTTAAAGAAAACGGCCTACGGTTGGAGTGATAAAGGAGCGACAAAAATCGCAAGAATAATATTAAAACGGTTTACAAATGCCAAAGCGTGGGAGGACTATTGGCAAAACAAAATGAATTGTGTAGGCAATGTTGTTATCAACATTGGTAATTATAAATGTTTTTCATAAAATTTAGGACAATAACAAATATTTATGAATTTGAAAAAATGCTGCAGAAATCCGGCAAATATCAGCCGTTTACCGATCCGGAATGGATGGAAGGTCTGGAATATTATCCGGTACGCTGTTATGCGGAAGCTGAAACAATCGTAATGGTAATGCGTACACCTTTGCGAATTTGGGAAGATGAAGACCCCAATTATAACGCTTACCGCTTCCGCAAAAGTGATATCATTGAAGGTATAAAAAATTTGCGAAAAACATACGAATTATAAACATAAGAAACAGCAGTCATCTGCAAAGATTCCTGCCACAAGTCCGCCTGCGGGGAAATTTGCTCAAAAATATCTGATATTGCCATTTTAGATTGAAATCTTGAGTAAATATTCAGGCAAGTTTACAATGAACTGATGTCAATAAGAAAGAAGTTGAAATTCAATGAGCGCAAAAAATAAAATTACAAGTTATGGAAGGTTGATTCCGGATAAAAGGATGTATCGCTTTATTTGTCGGGTCGGACTCGCTGGCGTTTTTGCCATTCCAGAACTTTGGAGGGTGTTTTCTTGTATCTCCAAGGGCGAACGGGTAAAACTTGTCAGGGAAAAAGGCAATCCTCATGATAAAAATGCCATTCGTGTAGATATGCCGTTTCATCATGGCTCGGCAATCGGATATATCCCTCGACAGCTTGCTGCTCTGTGGGCTCAGATGATAGATCACGGAACTGTTTATACCGGTTGGATAAATGATTATTCAGCAGCTGCAAAGGAAATTGTTATTGACGTATATGAAAGATTACTCCTTCCGATAGAAAATGTAAGCAGTATTTGTTTCGGCGAAGGAGGATTTTTCAGCACAGATTTTCACGTTGACATATCTTTCAGAAAACGACAAATGATCTGCAGGGAAGAAACAGAACCTCACAGTATGGAATTTATTAAAACAACTCTAACTTTCTCCAAAGAGCAATGGCAGAATATCGTTTTGAATAATCTGCAGAAATGCAATATTTGTGCTTGGCTTGGGGACTATTGGGATCCGATGATCTGCGACGGAACACAGTGGGAAATGATTATCCGTTGTGGAAGGAAGCATAGAATCCGCATTTGCGGCAGTAATGATTATCCGGAAGAGTGGGATTTGTGGCACGATTTCATAGATCGCTGTCTCAAATGCAATGATATTCAGAAAATAGTAGAAGTCGAAAAAAAGTAAATTGTAATTTTACAAAACTTGTTATCAGAAAATTTAGAAAACTGCCAATTTTGTATTGGGTGTTATTCGATTGAAAAAAAATCCTTCAGGATTTTTGGATCCTTGTTCTGTATGTTTTGATTGATTTCAAAAAGGAATGAAAATATCTCAAAATTTCCTTTTTTACAGGATAAGCGGGATCCCGCAAGGGAATCTGATCACCCACAAAAAAATAGAAAAAAATATTTTACAGACTTGCTTTTTTTTATTTTTGGTTGTATGGTAGTACCAGAAAAGAATAAAAAAGGAATTTTTACTTTATGATCGAACCTGTCAAAAATAAAAATACAGTTGATATTGCCATTGAACATATCGGCGATTATATCGCCAAAAATATGAAAGAAGGGGATGTTCTGCCCAGCGAACGGGATCTTGCCGAACAGCTGCAGATCAGCAGAAATATCACCCGTGAGGCACTCCAGCATTTCCGCACGCTGGGGATCATTGAATCCAAACCTAAAGTGGGCGCAGTCATTGCCCGTCTGCTTCCGGCGGATGT
>CALFMA010000501.1 GCA_937880065.1 uncultured Ruminococcus sp. | reverse complement strand
CATACCAGATAATTTATTATACATTCTAAATAAGTTTTGGAATGTAATAGTTGCAAGAGTTTTTGATTCTTCTTTGTCAAGCTTTCCTGCAATAGCCTTGACAAATCCAACCATACGACGCTTTTTCGCTGGAAGTCCTATGCAGTCTCCTATAAACAATGGATCAACGGGTAACTTCCTTTTTCCAACAGCAACTTCAATAAACTCAAAGAGCTCGTCAACTACTTGTTCAGGTAGTGATCTTAAAACCTCGTCACGCGTAAAAGAATCACTGACATCCCAAACTAATATCCTGCTTCCGAGCATTACTAATGACGGTAAAAGATTTGTTGCACAGAACGACTTTCCTTTTCCGCTTTGACCAGTGAGAAAGATTGAATCATTTGACTTATTATTGTAGGATATGTCTTTGCTGATAAAATTTCCATCTGAAGTTATACCAAGCGGAAGAAACATTTTCTCTTCAAGCTCTGCGTAATTGAGAAGGAACTTCTGGTAATCGGCAAGGTCAAGCTTTTTGCGATTTTCAGCATTAATAAGCTTCTTACTGATTCCGTAGGTGTAGAGCATGTAAGGTTCATCATTAGAATTATGAACATGAAATCTGTAGCATTTGCTGTTTTTATCATTGATGTTGAGACAATGGTTGGCTTTCCAAGCCTCTGTCAGGGAATTAACACTGTGAAGTTTCAGTTTGTTGCGAGCAAGTTTCTTGATGATATCTGTCTCAATGTAGATGTAGTCGTCGTCCACAATAATCATATCTGTTCCTTTATCGAAAATGATATACTTTGTCCGCTTAATAAACGAAAAACGACCGTTGCTGATCTCTTCATTCAAGCACTTGCCGAAAAGCGTAAGTAACATTTCGTCATTACTTGTGCCTACCTCATCATAGCGACTTAAAATGTCGCATATTTTTGATTCTGTCTCATCACCGAAAAATATTCCAAAATATTCATCATACGCTCTGAGGGTTGATATAAGAATATAGTATAAATTTAACCTATGCGAAGGTATAAAATAAGGTGTTTTAATTGATAGCTCCCTGATACAACGGTTAAAAACTTCTAAATAATCGCTGAAATTATTCGAGATTTTTAAAATCATATTTGTATCATGAAATTCCAGCAATTCAGTCAAAACTGCCGGGCTAATATCATATATTCCATTCAACTCTGAAAAATCACAGTAAAGGTCAGGGCGTATTTGTGTTGCTGCATAATTAGATAGTACAACGGGAATCTGTCTATATTCAGTTTTGCAGTCAATAGCCTTTCCATGCAGAACGTTAACACCATTTTCACGATTTTTTGACTCATCAGGTTTTGTATCATCAACAACAAGAAGAACTGCATCGTTGAGAATTTCTCCTGAATGCTTTATCCCTATCGCATCACTTAATGTAAGCGTACTGCCTCGTCCATAAGAGACATTATCATACATTGCTACAAGTAAAGAATTATCAGCCGTATCTGTTAATTTATTTACGACAATCTGATTAAAATATATGTTGTATTTACTTGCGAATGCGAGCATATAACTGGATTCACGAATCAAAAATGGAATTTTAAGTTCGGGCCAGGTGTTAAAAATTTCATTAATCTTCATTGTTCGATATTCGCCTGTTGCATAGATTAAAGTCCTTTGCCTTGTGTTTTTACGGCAAATGATGCTTTTAGGTATTATATTATAAAGAATAGGAGGATAACGCCCTTGTGATTCCCACCTTCCACAGCTATCCGAATATATGTTCCAACCTTGTTTGGAGCCTATTATTATAGTCTTTTCCTCATCAGCTGCATTAAATATAAGAGTTTCCATTAACCTTTCACAAAGTTCATCCTTGCTTTTACTTCCATGATGTGGTATCTGAAGTCGTTCGCAAATTTTGCGTTTTTCAATCACAGCTCGAGGAATGTACTCTTGCGAATGGAGAGCCGTTGTGTTCAAAGAATACTTTACAATGAATCCGACTTTTACTCCCCCTTGAATAACCGGTATAACGGAAAGTATGTTAATTTCAAGCAAAGGAACAGTTTTTATAATTTTTCCATCGCATATTTTCATATAACCATGCTGTGTACCAAATGAATTTGAGAAGAACATTTCATATTCAACACTGAGTTCCTGACTTGATTTGTTGATAAGCTCGTCAAAGCTTACAAAGTCCATTTTATTTAATCCAAAGACTTTCTGAACTTTGGGAGCATCCGCTCGTGTTACTTCAGGTAAGAGTGTTTGTGAATCTGTTTGCTGTTCAAGCATAAATAATTACCTCCATAATATTTTAGTTCAATAACTGCAAAAAGTAGGTGAGAATTTTTCAGTGTTAAAAATTCTATACTTTTTTCAGGTCAAAATCAGCTTTTTTTGCTGTTGAAAAACTTATCCACCTACTTTAAGAAATTACTGATAATTTTTCGGACTTTCTGTCCTTACATCTACTATATCACATTATAAAATATAAGCAATAGAAAACTGATTATATTATATTTTATATTTTTTGAAAGATTGAAAGGAGGATCACAACTTTGATTTTTAAAGAATTTTTTCATCTGATATACATAAGAGGTTATTTTGAAAAACAACCAGCTTTCTTGTTAGAATTTTTAAAAGAAAGCGTTGATAATCCTGATATGATTATTTTCTCGGAACCTGCTCTCAATGGATATATAGTGGGAGATCCGATAGGTACAATTGCTAAATCTTTGAAAGATGCTGGATATAGTCGTGAAAAGCTTGTTAAATATATTGAGAAATTATATCCAATGAAACACAAAGATACCAAAACATATAATAATAATTTCAAAGGTAAAACATATAAAGAAGCTCTGTGCGAACGTGTTGCAGAAAAATATTCTTATGTTATGAGCGACGGTATATCGGATTTTTTAGCAGATTGTTTCAATGATATTATAACTGAAGCAGAAGCAAAGCTTAACGAATCAACTAATGAAAAGAATTCAACTAATAAACGACAAGCGAATGCTAATGATGTAAATAGTAAAATTATCCATTCATACACAATTACAGAAAATGAAAAGAATGCTATAACCAATATTTGCGAATTGATTTTACCACTTCTATCAGGACTCTCCAAAACAGTTCAGACAATTAATAGATTACATTCGATGATCGATAGATGCAATGATGAAGAATGGAAATGTGATCTTCAAAACGGTTTGACTAAAAAGCAAAAACTGTATGACGAGCAATTTATCAGTTTGAAAAGATACTGTACGGCTATTGCTATTTTAATAGAATCTAAAATATATCTGAATGTAAACATAAATGACATATATGCTATATCCAAAGAAATATGTGATAGTAATCACTTAATTACCCCAGATGATATTGATAATGAATACTTTAAAAATATGCTAAATAGATTCAAAGAAAATCATCAATCATTACTTGCTTTCTTTAATTCTTTTTAAAAATATCATATATCCAACCATCGACACTTGAAATATTCCTGCAATAATGGTATAATAAAAGCACATGGGAGGTGGTGTTGTTGAAATATACACTGATGCACAAGAATGTTGCAGTTGCAGATATAGAAATAGATGAAGCTCTGGGTGGAGTTACGAAAATCAGAAATGTTAAATCAAAGGAACATCTTCCTGTAGGTACTATGCGTATTCAACGTGATGATAAAGTTGTAGACAGATATGCTTTCAACCAGTGGTGGACAGGACGTTCTATTCCTGCAAGCAGAGTGGGAATTTCAGATGCTCTTGAAACCCTTGGAATATACAACACAAAATTACTGCTTACAAAATGTCTTGGATTAAGTCTTTCAGATCATTACTGGATAAAGCCTTATAATAAGAACATATTGTGGGAAGATGTGAATTTTTTCGACAATGACTTTTCAGATGATATCGGAGATGTGCTATTCGGCATGAACGATAAAAATGCTGATTTTGATTTCGTATCACCTGATAATACTTCTGACGGGAACTTGCAGAAGCGTTGGAAAATTATTGACGGTAAGCGATGCCTGTTGAAATCAGGTTCAACACCTTTTAGGCAGCAGCCGTTCAACGAGGTAATTGCTACACTTATAATGAATAGCGTAGGACGCAATGACAAAAATCGTGTCATAAGTGCCTGATTCAGGACACCACAGTCGGTTGAAACGGCAGGGAATTG
>CALFMA010000500.1 GCA_937880065.1 uncultured Ruminococcus sp. | reverse complement strand
TCTTTGTCAGCCATTCTGAGCCTGTTTCTTGCAGATTCCAGAACAGTTTCAAAATTGGAAAATTCAGCTTTGGCTTCTTCAAGAATTTTCCACACCTCGCCGCTTTTCTTCTGAATGGCAAGGGTACGGAATCCCATTTGCAAGCTGTTCAGCATAGCCGCCATAGTTGACGGACCTGCAATATTTATGCGGAAATCACGCTGCAAAGTTTCCACAAGTCCCATATTCACAACCTCGGCATAAAGTCCCTCAAAGGGCAGGAACATTATTGCGAAATCTGTAGTATATGGCGGTTTTACGTACTTTGTGCGGATACTTCTTGCACAGCGTTTCATTTCAAGTTCAAGGGCGGAACGGGCAGATTTCAATTCAACGGCATTGCCCGACTCATAAGCCGCTGCAATTTTTGCATATGTATCGCCTGGGAATTTGGAGTCAATGGGCAGATATACGCTGTCATTTTCCTTTCCTGGGAGTTTTACGGCAAAGTCAACACGCTCCGAAGAATCGGGAATAATAGTCGCTTGCTCCTCATATTGTTCGGGAGCGAGAATTTCCGCAAGAATTGCTCCAAGCTGAATTTCTCCCATAATTCCACGGGTTTTCACGTTGGAAAGAACTTTTTTCAAATCGGATACACCTGACGCAACGGCTTTCATTTCGCCAAGTCCTGCATATACCTCTGTAAGCCGCTTATTTACGGATTCAAAGGATTGAGAAATGCGGTCATTCAGCGTTTTTTGCAGCTTTTCGCTGACGGTATTATTGATTTTATCAAGGCTTTCGCTGTTTTCACGGCGGAGCTTTTCCATACTGTCAAAATTTGCGGTCATCAGCTTTTCAAGTCCCTCACGGTTATCACGGTCAAGGGCTTTCATTTCCGCCTCAATTTTCTCCAGAACTTCCACGGATTTGCTCTGCTGTGCCTCATTGGAACGGCGGAGTTCGCTGCCTAAATTGTTGACCTGATAGACGAGGGATTCATTCATACGCACAAGCTGTTCAAGCATAAGGCGGTTTTGATTTTCGGCAGTTTTTCCCAGTATTTCCACCTTTTTCTGAACTTCCGCAATTTGTTTTCTTCCGTTTCCTTTGTTTTTGGCAATTTTCATAAGCATCATAATTGCGATTAACAATAGTCCGATAGTTATAATTGCGAGAATGGTTAAAAGTATATCCATAATAACACCTCCATAACGGCAACACCCCACAGATGTGGGGTGTAATACCAATTCCTAAAATGTTGGTAGACAAAGATGATGAGCAGAAATGCTGTCTGTCAAGGCGGACGACGAAAGCATACTGTCTGTATGGTGAGGAAGTCCAACGACGACAGACAGTATTTATGTCATTAGATTTGTCTACTAACATTTTAGGGATTAATCATAAAAACACCGCACAGAGCAATATTTCAGCCCTGTGCGGTTTTTCATCAAATCAATATGTCCACTTATCGTCAAAGGTTGAGAAATATGGATCTCTGTTTTTAGGAAGATCAAATACCGAGGTTTTAAGGGTATTAAGGTCCATATTCGGCTCTATGCCGTATACATGGTAATCAAAATACTGAACCATATACTTTATATCTTCTTCAATAACAGCATGGCCCTCCTTGTGAATATTAATTGCAAGATTATCGCTTATTCCGAGATAATCATAAATATTCTGCAATCCAAGGAAAGTAAGGTGCATTGAGGGTGCATTTACCCAGTCCTCACTAATACATGAACCGATAATAAAGAGGTATCTGTCCTCATCGGCAACAAGACTTCCAAGCATATGCTGATCCATAGGAAGCTGATTTTCGTTTCTGAATTCAAGGAAGCGATTATTGAACCAACCACGCTCAGCTGTTGATTGTAAGCTTCCAAGAGGCTCATTCTGTCCGTATCTATAAGCTGAAGATGCACCCTTTGATGAGAAATCATATGTCTTGCCCTCAGATTTATAGCGATATGTTCCAAGTCCGCCTGCTCCTGAACATGAGGGAGCGCACATCTTAAAGCGTTTGTCAAATGCTCCGCATACTGATGTTGCCTTGCCCCAGCGTGATACACCGGTTACAATAGAACTATCGGGATTGATATTCAGTTCAGCTCCTGCACCTGCATAGAGGGCATCAAGTATCTTACTGCATCCCCATGACCAAGCCATAAGCACGCCTGTCTGCTCCTCCCATGTGTTGCCATAGGGATACAAGTCGTAAAATGCACCCTTATGACTTGTATCATCAGAAGCAACAGGGTTGGAGAATATTCCTGCGTCAACGGTTATAACAGCATAGCCTAAATCCTGTGCTGTCTTTTCTGATATACCTGTATGCATACCGACAATGACAGGTGCTCCGCCGTCATGTCTTACCTTTGAGGGAAGATTTATAACAGCGTCAAAAGATGTAGTTTTACCCGTACTCAAACGCTTAATGTTAATTTTCATCTTATTTCCGTTTATAGAGTAGCTTACTTCCTCATCAGAGCCGTCACGCCATACACCATACATATAATATTCGTACATACAGCTAATTTCGTTGGCTCTTGCTCCCCATTGAGAGGGGGCTTCTACAACTGAACCGTCCATAAATTTATATGGGTCGGGAATATCAGCAGATGAAGCCAATGAACTTACTGCGGGGAAATTATAATTCTTTTCATATACAGGCTCCTCATATTGGATTTCCGGGAATTCCGTTACACTTCCCATAACAAAGCCTGCAACATATTCTAAATCCGTCTTATCAATATTACTGTCACCGTTTATATCAGCAGTTTTCAGAATTGACTTTTCATTCTGTCCGTCTATAATTGCTTCACGCATAAGAATTACATCATACACATCAATATTTCCGTCACGATTAAGGTCGCCCCTGGTAGCAGGAACAGGTTTCTGCGGTATTGAAGCTGCTGAACCTTTAGCAATTACATCATCAATGTAAAAATCTATAAGATTTTCCTCAACCTCAATATAAAGCTGAAAATCGCTTGCACCTGTTGGAAGCACATAACTGTCATTTGACAATTCAGCCCATTCGCCTTTTTTAACTTCAGCAGAAGCTACATTTGCATAGCTTATTGTACCGCTTGCATCGGTATACTGCAAGGACAGCTTGAAGTTTTCAGCGGCAGCACCCTCTGTATACATTACGTTTGCAGAGAATGAATAAGTTTGCCCAGCTGAAAAAGGCGAAGCAAGAGTTTTAACAGCTCCGTTCCAGCTTGCGGTTCTGCCTGTGACATAAAGCGAAGATGAACCGCTTTTGGCATTGGTTTTTGATACCTCAACAGCGGCAGAACCACGGCCGCTCCAGCTATCGGTTCCGCTTTCAAAGCCTGAATTGAAAATTTCAGTGCTTACCTCTGCTGCTGTGCTGCTTGCCGACGCACCACCCACAATGGTGCTGCTCAACATAAGTGCAGCCAATACTGATTTGATTTTTTTGGATCTCATAAAGTCCTCCTATTTTTTCCCTCATAAAAATCTCTCCTGCCTTTTGTTTTAACAAAAATCAAGGATTAACAGAACACCGCACATTACTTATGCGGTATTTCTATTAAATATAGTTGACTTAGTGCAGATAAGTCAGCTAAATGATACTTAAACAGCACTTCTGATTTGCCCCCTTAATCTTAAATTATAAAGTATTAATGAAACTTATATACACATATTATCCATTTATATATACAATGTCGTATAAAACCGTATTCATTATATACCTTTATATAAAATTAATATTTATTTACCAAATGCTGATTAAGTATCTTTTTATATTTTTATGATTAAATTATACATCACGATTAATAAAAAGTAAACAATTTTTTAATAGAAATGTAAAAGTCAGCAATATATGGTGAACAATAGCAAGAAATGAAAAATTCAGCCCCCAAAAGGGGTTAAGAGATGCACTTTATTACTCCCCTGTAAGCTAAAGGCTAACGGCTTTTAGTATTTTTGTGAATTTCTGCCTTTACATTTTCAACAAAGTGTGATATAATAAGTTTATATTATACTCCTATGGGAGTAAAAAAGAGGTGCCGCTATGAATAGTTCCCCAAAAGAAATTCTCCGACTTATTGAGGAAAATGATATAAAGTTTATTCGCCTTACATTCTGCGATATTTTCGGCAATCTGAAAAATATCGCCATAATGCCTACAGAACTTGACCGTGCTTTTTCCTACGGTATCCCTGTGGATTACTCAGAATTTGATGAGTCATCCCCTGAACTGGTTCTCTTTCCTGATATATCAACACTGTCAGTACTCCCATGGAGACCTAAATCAGGCAGAGTTATACGATTTTTCTGTTCACTTAGGAATAATGATGGAACTCCTTATGCCTCAGGTATGCGTACACATCTTACAGAATATATAAACGAGCTTCGTCAGAACGGCTATTCCTGCGAAATCAGCACTCGCTGCGAATTTTACCTCTTTAATCTTGACGAAAACGGAAAGCCTACGAAAATCCCCCACGACAGAGGAGGTTATCTTGACGTTGCTCCTCTGGATAAATGCGAAAACACCCGCCGTGAGATATGCCTTGCCCTTGAGGAAATGGGCTTCAACCCCAAAAGTTCCTGCCATAAACACGGCTCAGGTCAGAATGAAATCGCATTTCGTGCAAATAAGACTGTAGATGCCGCAGACGATATGGTGCATTATAAGTCAATCGTTAAATCAGTAGCGGAACAATGTGGTCTTTTCGCTTCATTTATGCCAAGACCCCTTGAAAATGAACATGGCAGCGCACTCACACTCTCCTTTATTGTAAAAAAGAACGGCGAGCATATCTTCGACACATCTCCCGATAACATTACCGAGGAAGGAAAATGCTTTATATCAGGCATACTCCGCAGAATGGGCGAAATAACAGTATTTCTCAATCCCACAGTCAACTCCTACAGCCGTTTCGGCGTAGGCTATGCACCGAAATATATCAATTTCTCCACCGACGACCGCACTTCGCTTATACGCCTGTGCAGTTATAACGGATTATCACCGAGAATTGAATTTCGCTCCGCTGACGCTGCCTGCAACCCATATATTGCGTTCAAACTGCTCATTGCCGCAGGTATTGAGGGCATCAAAAACGGCGACAGTTCCCTTTATTACAAGGGTATGGACAACTCACAGGAACTTCCCGACAGTCTTGAAAAGGCTCTTAACCTTGCCCGTGACAGCCAATTTGTAAGGGATAATCTCCCTGAAAATGTGCGAAAGCTCACTTTCCGACACATCTGCTCACAGCTTGAAGCACTTAAAGAATACGATAGTACAGAGCAATTCTGCGATGAATATTACTTCCCCTACATCTGAGAGGTGCTATGAAAAAAGCAATTATCGTTTCACAGAATGACCAAGCGGCAAATATGATAACCCACGCCCTGAAAAGCACGGGTTATCTCAATATTTCCCGATTTTCTGCGGTTTGTGAGGCTCGGAGATATATCATGAGCATTTTGGCTGATATAATAATTATCGAATCCCCTTTCAACGACGACGGGGCGGATTTTGCAATTTTTGCCGCAGAAAAAACAGAAAGCGTTGTCATTCTCCTCTGCGGCAGGAATATTGCCGATGAATTGGCAGATAAGCTGTCGGCTTACAATATCCTCGTTCTTTCAAACACAATAAGTAAACGAACTCTTTCCGACGGTATACAGCTGCTTTCAACGGATACAGCAGTTCCCCTCAACATAAGGGAATCGGAGGAGGTTATGCGGCGTATAGGCGATATACGTCTGATTAATCGTGCGAAATCAATGCTTATGAAATATCTGAAATTTACCGAACCCCAGGCTCATCGCTATCTCGAAAAGCAGGCGATGAACAGCCGCTGTTCACGGCTTGATTCCGCAAAAAAAATAATATCAGACCTTAAATAAGGAAGATAACTATGTTTGATAAAGCTTTCAGAGAAAAAGCGGCTGAAATTTGCAGCCGCCTTTCCCTTGATGATAAAATTTCCCTAATCTGCGTCATTCAGCAGGCTATCCCCGATGAAAAATTACAGGAATTTATCGTCGGTGCAGAAGTCGCAAGAGGCTATGTTGGCAGAGAAAAGGAGCATTATTCCACAGTTTTTCCCCAACCCATAGGTCTTGCAGGTACTTTTGACACGGCACTTATGGCGGAATTGGGCGAAATTGCAGGCAATGAGGGCAGAGCTTATGCCAATTGCCACAGCTCAATAAGCTCCTGTCTGTGGGGGCCTACCGTTGATATGGCAAGAGATCCGCGCTGGGGACGAAACGAGGAGTGCTACGGAGAGGATCCGTTTCTTACGGGCGAAATGTCGATTGCCTACACAAAGGGACTAAGAGGTGAAGGAAAGGTTGCCGCAACTATCCCAACGCTCAAGCATTTTTGCGCCAACAATCA
>CALFMA010000499.1 GCA_937880065.1 uncultured Ruminococcus sp. | reverse complement strand
GGGATTGACTGCCGCATCAGGTATTGACGCAGTAACACACGCAATTGAAGCATATGCGGCAATGCTCGCAACAGATTACACCGATTCACTTGCTCTCCGTTCACTCAAGATGGTATTTGAATACCTCCCAAGAGCTTACGAAAACGGTCAAACAGACGTACTTGCGCGTGAAAAGATGGCAAATGCCGCAACGATGGCGGGTATGGCTTTCGCTAATGCATTCCTCGGTGTTTGGCACTCAATGGCTCACAAGCTTGGAGCATTCCATCACCTTCCCCATGGTGTTGCTAATGCACTTATGATTGAAGAGGTAATTCGCTTCAATGCCGCAGAAGCACCCGTTAAGATGGGTACCTTCTCTCAATATGACCACCCCCACACGCTCGCAAGATATGCTGAAATTGCTGATTATCTCGGCGTTAAGGGTAGCACAGATGAAGAAAAGCTTGAGGGACTTATTGCAAAGATCAACGAGCTTAAGGCAAAGGTTGGAATCAAAGAAACTATCAAGGATTATGGTATTGATGAAGATGATTTCCTTAACCGTCTTGACGATATGGTTGAGCAGGCGTTTGACGACCAGTGCACAGGCGCAAATCCACGTTATCCTCAAGGGGGCTTTCGTATTTTTCTTGAATATCTATTTGATTTTCTTCCGTCAGGGCAAGCTTGGCAATTTAATACAATGACGGCAGAAAAACTGCCAAGAATGATAGCATCATCTTTAATTTTATTGTTTATTACATTCATTTCAGGGATCACAATATTTGAAAAAAGAGATTTAAAATAAGGGAGTTCTGAATGTTTTACGGTCTTGTTGGTGGCTTATGTATGATCATAATTTGTCTATGTATAAAATTATATCTACTAAAAAAAGCGACAAAAGAAATTGCAGATGATTTCGCTGACAAACTGCAAACCGACACTAATACTCTGATTGATGTATCCTGCCATGATAAAGATACTAAGCTTCTTGCAAGTAATATTAATCGTCAAATACGCATTTTACGAGATGAACATCTTAGATACGTTCAAGGCGATAAAGAGTTAAAAGCTGCAATAACCAATATTTCTCACGATCTTCGCACTCCGTTGACAGCTATATACAGTTATATTTACTTGATGAGAAAAAGTGATGATATTTCTGAAATAAAAAAATATCTTGATATAATTGAAGGGCGAGCTGAAACAATGAAACAGCTTACGGAGGAATTGTTTCGATATTCCGTGATAGTTTCAGGCGATAATGAAGCTGTAACGGAGGAGGTATTTGTCAATCAAGTGCTGGCAGAAAGTATCAGCAGCTTTTATCCTGTGCTGATCGAAAAAGGCATCACACCGCAAATACATCTGACCGATGCCCGTATTGTGCGGAATGTGAATCGCTCAGAGCTTGCAAGGGTGTTTTCCAATCTGCTGAATAATGCTGTTAAATACAGCGACGGTGATCTGGAGATCACACTTTCCGATACTGGCGAGATCACCTTTACCAATACTGCAAAAGAACTGTCCGCAGTAGAGGTTGAACAGCTCTTTGACAGGTTCTATACGGTTGAGGTTGCTCGTAATTCAACAGGATTAGGGCTGTCTATCGCCCGGACACTTGTGGAGCGTATGGGAGGAACGATTGCTGCTGATTATAGTGACAGCAGACTGACAATCAGAATCGACTTTTAGTAATTTCACTACATAAAGTATCTGGAATTAACCCCACTGACGTGACTCTGCCATTAGGTTCTGGTGCCGAGAGGCATGCAGGTTCAAGTCCTGTCACCCGTACTGATGAGAAACCTCCGAATTTTCGGGGGTTTCTTTTTTTATGCCCGTTTTTATAAAATGACTGCTAAAACCTGACATTATTTTCACCCTGTCCGTAGTATAATATATATAGGTGACCTAAAGGACAGCTTCAAGGGGGATAGAAATGACAATCTACATTGATGTTTTAATCGTTCTGAATATATATGTCAATTATTTTCTTCTGCTTATAACGGCGAAAATAAGCGGCTCTCACCTTAAACCATGGCGGTGTGTGGCTGCATCGGTCTATGGCAGTTTGTTTTCCCTGCTCATATTTGCACCGCAGCTGCCAAATTGGGTTAATACCGCAATTAAGCTCATAGCCGCCGCAACGGTAGTTATGATAGCCTTTGGAATTCGCAATAAACGGCGATTTCTGAAAAATTCCGCAGCCTTTTACATAACGAATTTTATCCTTGCAGGCGGAATTTACGGGGCATATATATGGCTGAAACCCGATTCTCTGCACTTTTCCAACTCCTGTTTTTACATAGATTTTTCACTTCTATTATATTCATTTTTTTCACTTCCCATAAAATTTATATTAGGTTTTAACATTTTTATTTTTTTAATTCAATCGATGTAGAACTTGAAGAAGAGAAACAGGCATAAATATTTTTATAGTCCGCTCCTAAATTAATTAAATCATGACCACACGCTAATGAGAAAGCATCATCTTCTAAATACAAAAAACGATTAGTGTCAGATACTATTCCCATAAATAAAACCGCTGCTATTTCATCATCCATTATAAGTTCAGTATTATTAATAAAATCTAAGATTATTTCTGAAGCACTTGAAGCTTTATCATCAATATATTCAATATCACA
>CALFMA010000498.1 GCA_937880065.1 uncultured Ruminococcus sp. | reverse complement strand
ATATATAGTGATGAAAGCTGTCACCTATAAAACGAAACAGAAAAATATATGTTCGTTTCTTGTATCTGCTGCCCAAAAGAAAGTGTGAGAAAGATATCAAATGATATTCAGGAATTAAAACAAAAATATAAAATTTGGCGTTTTGCAGAAATAAAATGGACAAAAGTGACTAAAGGAAAAGTAGAATATTATAAAGAATATAGTCACTGTCTTGGAAAAGATATGGAATTTATAGAAATTGAAACAACGGTAAACAATGAAAAATCGCTCCTTGTAATCGGAGATGAAACGGCTGATTGCCTGATACCATTTCTGACAAAGCATTACAGCAGAATTGATATAGTATCTGCCGATAATTTCGGAGAGATAATAGACAAATATACAAATAAATCCGAGTACGAGCAGACCCTGTTCATACTTGGAATGGAGCATATATCAGAAAAATACAGAGGTGAATAAAATGAAAGCACTTGTAACCGGAGCTACATCGGGAATAGGAAAGAAAATTGCGGAAAATCTCCACAATCGCGGCTGGGAGCTTATTCTGACGGGGAGAAATGTGAAGGCTCTTAAAGAAATGCAGGAAAGACTTGGCAAATGTGAAATCATTGCTGCTGATTTGTCTGAAAAATCAGAGGTTTTAAAGGTTTATAACTTCTGCAAGGGCAAAAAGATTGATATGCTTGTAAATAATGCAGGCTTTGGAGTTTTCGGCAGATTTTCCGAAAATGATATGGAAAAAGAGCTTGAAATGATAAACGTGAATATTACGGCAGTTCATATGCTGATGAAGCTGTTTTTGCGTGAATTCAGAGAGCGTGACAGGGGAATTATCCTCAATGTAGCGTCATCTGCGGCATATCTCACAGGCCCTCTTATGGCGGCATATTACGCCTCAAAAAGCTATGTATTGAAGCTGTCTGCGGCAGTTGCAGAGGAACTTCGCCGTGAGGGTTCAAGGGTAAAAATTTCTGTTTTATGCCCCGGACCTGTTGACACGGAATTCAATAACAGAGCAGGAGTTTCATTCAGTATGAAACCCATTTCAGCTGAATATGCGGCAGAATGCGGCATAAAGGCGGCACTTTCGGGAAAGCTTATAGCAATTCCGGGACTTATGATAAAGCTTGGTTCATATGGTGCAAAAATGCTCCCTCACAGCCTCGTTGCAAGAGTCACATATAAAATGCAGGAGAGGAAAAAGGGAGTATGAAGGACATAAGCTACAAGGTTGCCCTTGGAGGAATCGTATCTGCACTGTGTCTGCTATGTATGTTTCTTTCGGGAATAATGCCCTTTTTTTACCTTATACTTCCAATGGTTGCAGGCATATTTCTAATGATAATTGCAGAGGAAGTAAGTATGGGTTGGGCATGGCTAACCTATACTTCTGTCAGTATTCTGTCAATGCTCATAACTGCGGATAAGGAAGCGGCACTTGTATTTGTAATGCTGTTCGGTCACTATCCAATGGTGCGGATGTATCTCGAAAATTTCAAATTCAAGCCGTTGCGGTATGTCATAAAGCTGGCGATTTACAATATATGTCTGATTTCATTTTTTATGGTAACTGTTTTTGTATTCGGTTTGGATCAGATGCTTACAGATATGAATGATTTAGGAAAATACGGCGGATTAATTCTTCTCGTTCTTGCAAATATTATTTATGTGCTGTACGATTTCAACCTCGGAGCATTATATGTATTGTACATAAAGCGTCTTATGCCGAAATTCCGCAGAAGATAATTCATGTAATTTCAGCCCATGCTCTTGCGGAATATTCGGGAACATCTCCAACGATAATTGTTTCCGCAATGAGATATTCAAAGTTAACCTTTGTATTAAAGCTGTACAAGGGGAATGAAGCTGTCATTTCTGCCTGTATTTCCGCAGAAATCCTGTGTCGTGACTGATTTATGCCTGCGGAATCAAAGGTACTTTTCAGCTTTACATCTGCCGTTCCTACAGGGCATATTTCCACCTTTATATCAGGGCCTTTTCCAGCTAAGAGATACAAACCGCTGATGTTTCCAAACGGAATTTCAGCTGTCGTATTTTCGGAATTGCAGAGATTTTCATTAATCTGCCCTGTCAATTCAGACTGAATGAGATTTATGTTTCCCACAAGTGCTTCAACGGAGGAAACATTGCCGTATTCGTCATATACCACCGTTGAAAATTTGCTGTAGGAGCAGTCGTTTTCAACGGCATACTGCGAAATAGTATCGGTTATAATCTCATATGCGGTATGCTTTGAGAGAGTTTCCGCCTGCATTTGTGCCGACGGTCTGACAGCGTTATCAAGCTTTACAAATAAAAAAGCTGCAATTAATATTATTGCAATTGATACAAAAATGGCTGATATGCGGCATATCGGCTGATTTTTTCTTCTTTTTCGGCGTTTTCTGCTCATATTTATCACCTAATTCAGTATATTCAGAACTTGCAGGAAAAGTTCTTTAATATGTGAGGTATACGATGAAAAATATAATCCTTGGCATAACCGCCCACGTTGACTCAGGAAAGACAACTCTTGCGGAAGCTTTGCTCCACGAAACAGGGGTAATTCAGCATATCGGCAGAGTCGATAAGGGCAATTCATTTCTTGATACAAATTCAATAGAGCGTGACCGTGGTATTACAATTTTCGCAAGTCAGGCGGAACTTACCCACGGCGACACTCATTTCACCCTGCTTGATACTCCTGGACACGTGGATTTTTCCGCTGAAACTGAGCGTACAATGCAGGTGCTTGACTATGCAATTCTCGTTATCAGCGGAACTGACGGCGTTCAAAGCCATACTGCAACTCTGTGGAAGCTTTTGCAGAGATATGAAGTGCCTGTTTTTATTTTCGTGAACAAAATGGACTTGACAGGTGCGGATAAACTTCACGTTCTCAACAGCATAAGAAGCCGTTTATCCAATGATATAGCTGATTTTTCCGATGCTGAGGAACTTGCGGAAAATGCGGCG
>CALFMA010000497.1 GCA_937880065.1 uncultured Ruminococcus sp. | reverse complement strand
AGGTTATGCGTATCTTCCGTTACCGTGCTCTTCACAAAAGGTCGTAAACACCATCATGAACTTAAAGTTCGTATAGTTGCAAGGATGACCAGTGAGGCACTTTACTAATATACATCAGAGGAGCGTAAAATGCAAACGAAGGAACACAAAATTTGGGTAGGAATTGATGTTGGTTCAAAATCATTTCATGCAGCATTGGATTTTCCGATGTTATTTGAAAAACAGGAAGAAACTTCTGTATCTGATTTACCAAATCGTGAATTCAAATTGACATCTGCCGGTGTAAAAAGTTTTTTAAATTGGATTTATTTACAGCAAAGTGATTTTTTTGCAAGATATTCCGACGATGAACAAGATGATCTTCCGATAATTTTTATAATGGAAGCGACAGGAATATGTTCAACAAAATTAACAAAATTAATTTATACTTCAGCTCCGGACAGTAAAATTATTGTAGCCAACCCGGAGCCCATTAAATCATTTCGCATCTCTTTGAATATCAAAAATAAAACTGATAAAAGCGATGCTCAAGTGATTGCCAGGTATGGTCGTGAACGCAAGCCTTCCATCAAACAAAAAATGCCGGAAGAGTTTGTTCAGCTCCGCGAACTTTCTCGTACCAGATCATTTCTGAAAGATCAGCGGACGGCTATCAACAACCACCATGATAATATTGATTCTTCTCTTGCCAAACGGATGTGTTCCAATACAGTTAATGCGATCAATAACGAAATTGATGGACTTGATCGGGAAATAGAAAAAATAGTTTTGAATACACCGGAAATTAAGCATGAAGTAGATATTATGACAAGTATGCCTGGAATCGGTATTGCTACAGCTGTTGCATTATTGGGAGAATTAGGAACATTAAAAAATTATCCCACCAGACAGAAAATAACGGCAATGTGCGGGTTAAATCCAGTAAGAAAACAATCCGGTACCAGTGTAAATTCAACTCATTTAAGCAAAAAAGGAAGTCCTGTTGTCAGACGATTTCTTTATATGTGTTCAAAAACAGCCGTACCTTCCATTCCGGTATTGCAAGATTTATATGACAGATTACTTGTCAAAGGCAATACAAGAATGCAAGCAAGATGTGCTGTCATGAGAAAAATGCTGTTGATTCTCAGAGGAATGGTTATTGCTGACAAAAAATACGATAAAAATTTCAAAAAAAATTAAAAAAACATTTGACTTTTAGCAAACCATCTATGAAGGGGCTTGTTTATTGGTTGATCCGTGTTTTTTCGAACAGCTGAGATCTTGATTAGACTTGAGATAACATTTCTGCTCATAAACAAATATCTGACAAAATCACTTTTTTTATAATCAATTGTCGCTCACTCAAACAGGGTAAAAATACCTGTTTTTTGATAAATTATAGGATATCTGTGCAATTTTTTGGTGAATTGAAAAGGTAAACGCTTACTTCATCAAAAATGAGCGAGAGTTGTAAGCGTTTACTTTTACAAACATAAAATTACAATTTTCAATGCAAGATTTTTAAGCGTTTACTACTACAAAATAAGCATTTACTTCTACAAAGTAAGCGTTTTATTTTACAAAATGTGCATTTACTTTTACAAAGCTCTGAACTCAAAATACAGCTATCGCTAAGCGTACTGTTCTCCACAAAAAAATTGTAACAGAGAATGCACACCTTATTCAAGGCGTTTTCTTTTGGTCAAAATTGTAAAAGAACACGCTTATTTATTTTGCAAGTCAACTATTAATTCATATTTTACCTTTCAAAAGATTTGGATTCAATATAACCTTTTCCGGTGGGATTACTTTAATATTCAACATATCAAGACAATCGTCACCAAAAATTGAGCTGAATCTTGAAGCTGCAGGGATATTACCATATTTTTCGCGGATGTAACTGTTAACATGCGAAAGCACGAGATCAATATCATTTTGTGTCAAATTATCGAAGGAACATCCGTGTTCTAAAATACGTCTCAAGTTCGTATGGTTATTTTCAATTTTTCCTTTTTGCCAAGAAGCATTCGGATCACAATAAAATACTTTTGTACGTTGTTTACCGGTAATACTTGTTTCGATTGCACTTGGATTTGAAAACTCCGGACCATTATCGGTTAAAATAAGAGGAAACATGTGGCGGAATCGAGTTAATCCAAATTTTCGTTCCATCATATCGAAGTAATCAATAACTGATTGCGAATTATTTGCCTCTCTTAACCATGCAAGCAGCATGCCGGACTCTTCAAATTGTAATGTCAACAATACTTTACCGCCCACACGACCTACCACCGAATCCATTTGTACTCGAGGCAATTTAAGATGTTCAGCAATAAATTTGTTGTAATCAGATATGTTTCGTCCTACTCGACACTTTGGATCTACTTTATGTCTGATTATTCCTTTCTTTCGATTTTTTCTTATACACATTTTAGGCATTTCACCTCGTGGTAATGAAAAGAAGTTCTGATTAAAGTAATTGTAAACTGTTTTTTCACATTTCTGGAATACATCTTTGTGCGCCTCAATTATGTGGTGAAGGCTCTGACCGTTTCGACCTCCCTGCTTTATAAGAAAATCATATTGCTGAAGTTCATTTTCAGATGCATCAATTCCGGTGCGACACTCGTGAAGATCGGTTTGATATTCTTTTTCTGCGGAAATCGCACTATAAAAATATTTGCGCTTCTGACAATGAGCAAGTTCCAGACAGCCGTTGCATACATAAGGTGAACGTGCCAACTTATTGCAGGTGTCTTCACGATAATCTTCACAAAGCGTTCTGCATACTAAAATCTTGCAACAGCTGCATCTTCCAGGACAATTACCTGGCGGAACTTTGCATAGATCTTTTTTGTAACAAGTTTTTCTGAAAACGCAAAAATTCTTTTTACGTTTCTTGTCTTCTTCATTTTCTCTACGATGTTTACGGATCTCTCTTACAATTGTCGAATGAGCACGGTTTAGTTTGTGAGCGATTGCAAGTGGAGTAAATCTCCCATCAAGCAAATTTTGGATCATACTACGAGATTGTTCGTTCAGATGTGCCATTGTACACCTCCAGAGTTTTTGTAAGACTAAATGCTCAGTCCCCATGGGGACTCCTGACTGCTGATACTTTACACCATCATAATATTTTTTTGTAACTCTAAATGCATATTTCTTTATTTGTACAACTAAAAGCTCATTTTTGTTTTTGTAATACTGAATGCAAAGTATGCTATTTACAGGTGTGCGTTTACTTTTTCAATTATCAAACTTTACAAAAGGATAGAAAACTTTTTTCACGGCTTGCATTTGACGGATAGACAGGGTATATTATGGAAAGAGACAATTTCAAAAGTCTGGCAAATTTTGAAATTACCTCGAAAAACAATAAGTT
>CALFMA010000496.1 GCA_937880065.1 uncultured Ruminococcus sp. | reverse complement strand
GCTGCCGCACCTATCTGTTTTTTCTTTAATCAAACGGGTTTTTAGAGATGCCCTTAATATATTTTCCACATCTTATTGACAAAACAACAATAAAAGAGTATAATAATTGTAATAATTCAGTTTACTGAAAATATTCGGAGGATTATATGGATATTATAATAGTAGGCGGCGGAAAAGTCGGCAGTTCTCTCGCACAGATATTATGCGATGAGCATAATATTACCGTCATAGACCTTGACGAAAACCGCATACAGACTATCATAAATGAATCAGAAGTTAAAGGAATTGTTGGAAACTGCCTGCAAACTGCAGTTTTAGATGAAGCTGATGTGGATAAGTGCAATATTTTCATTGCCCTTACCGATTCCGACGAGGTGAATATTCTCTCCTGCCTTATCGCTAAGAAGATGAACGCCCGTCATTGTATCGCAAGAGTTCGCAATCCCGAATTTGACAAACAGCTTGTATTTATGCGTGAGGAACTGGGAATCAGTATGATGATAAACCCCGACTTCATCGCTGCCAATGAAATTGCCAAGGTTATCCGTTACCCTGACGCAATCAACATCGAAACCTTTGCAAAGGGTAAGGTTGACCTTACGGAAATCCGCATTACAAAGGGAAGTATTCTCGAAAATATCGCTCTTTCACAGCTTACAAAGCGGCTTGGACTTGATATTCTCATCTGTGCCGTTCAGCGAGGCGAAGAACTGATAATCCCCAACGGCAGTTTTGTTCTCCATTCGGGGGATAAAATTCACGTGACGGCTTCCCACAGCAATATGATTAAATTCTTTAAGAGTATTAGTTCCGCATACCGTGAAAAGCGTGTAAAATCCGCTGTTCTCATTGGCGGAGGCAGAACAGGTTATCACCTTGCACAGCATCTCCGAGAAACAGGCGTCAAGGTGAAGATTATTGAAGTTGACGAAAAACGCTGTCTTGAATTAAGCGAAAGACTTGATAAGGTGAATATTATCTGCGGTGACGGTACAAATCCCGATATTATCCGTGAGGAACGTGTTTATGACGCTGATGCCGTTATATCCCTTACAGGAATTGACGAGGAAAATATCCTTATGTCACTCCTTGCAAAAAATAACGGCGTTGAAAAGGTTGTAACAAAGGTAAACCGCATGAATCTTATGCAGCTTTCCGAAACTCTCAACCTTGACAGCATTATTTCAACAAAGTCAAATACAGTAAATCAGATTCTCCAGTATGTCCGTGCAAAGCAGAATTCATCAGGCAACAATGTCACAACCCTCTACCGCCTTGTAAATGACAGGCTTGAGGCTATTGAGTTTGTATGCCGTGAGAGTAAAAGCTATGTGGGAATTCCCCTTAAAGAGCTGAAACTCCGTGAGGGAATTCTCATAGCAAGCATTGCAAGAGGAAATCAGATGATTATTCCTCGTGGCGATGACTGCATTATGGTAAACGACAGCGTTGTTGTAGTTACCACAAACAGCGGATTTGAAGACCTCAAAGAGATTTTTGACTAAGCGAGGGCAGAGAATTCTATGAATTACAGAATGATAATTTATATAATGGGGCAGATTTTGCGGATTGTCGGTCTGTGTATGCTGCTTCCCATTTTAGTGGGATTTTATTATGGCGAAAGTCACGTTATTTCAACTTTCGGAATCCCTGCACTTATTACCCTTGTAATATCCTTTGCCTTTACGGTGAAAAAGCCGAAAAATCGCTCCGTTTACTCTATGGAGGGATTTATCAGCGTTGCCGCCTCGTGGATTGGTATGTCGGCAATCGGTGCGCTGCCTTTCGTAATATCGGGAGAAATTCCCCATTACGTTGATGCATTGTTTGAAACGGTTTCGGGATTTACTACCACGGGTTCAACCATTATGACCGATGTGGAAAGTATGTCACGCTCCTGTATGTTCTGGCGAGCCTTTACCCATTGGCTGGGCGGTATGGGAGTTCTGATGTTTGTGCTGGCGGTTATGAACAGCAACGATGTCCGAACAATGCACATGATGAGGGCGGAATGTGCAGGCCCTAATGTAGGGCGGCTTGTTTCAAAATCAAGCTTTTCGGCACGTATCCTCTACGTTATCTATATAGCCCTTACAGCTCTGGAAATCCTTGTTCTCGTTATCCTGAAAATGCCCCTGTATGACGCTGTTATCCACGCATTTTCATCGGCGGGAACAGGCGGATTTTCCCTTTGGAATGACAGTATAGCCCACTATAACAGCCCTGCCATTGAAATTGCGGTTGCGATATTCATTCTCCTTTTCGGTGTGAATTTCAATATGTACTACTTCTTGGTATTGAAGAAATTTTCACTTGTATTCAAGAATGAGGAACTTCGCACATATCTGGGAATTATCGCTGCTGCTACAATTGTAATCGGTGTAAGCATTCTCGGAAATTACGACTCCGCAGGGGAGGCATTCAGAAAGTCATTCTTTATGGTAAGTTCTACCATTACTTCCACGGGATTTGCTACGGCAGATACGGGAGAATGGGGCAATTTTCCGCAGACGCTTATGCTTCTGCTGATGTTTGTAGGTGCTTGTGCAGGCTCAACAGGCGGCGGTATGAAGGTTTCACGAATACTTATCATAGTTAAGACGGGTATCCGTGAGCTGAAATACATCGTAAGTCCCCGTGCGGTAGCTACGGTAAAGCTTGACGGAAAGCCTGTTGAAAAGGACGTTATCCGTGGAGCGAGCAATTATTTCATACTTTTTATGATAATTTACGCATTTTCTGTGCTTATGCTTTCTTTTGATACTTTTGCAATTGAGGAAAATATTTCAGCAGTTACAACTTGTATGAACAATATCGGCTTCGGTGTCGGAAAGCTTGACACATCGGGAAATTTCAGCGGTTTCAGCGCGTTTTCAAAGCTTGTGCTTTGCTTTGATATGCTTATCGGACGACTTGAAATCTATCCTCTTATACTTCTTTTCGGTATAAAGAGAAAATATTGATTTTAAAAATCCGAATTCTGAAAACCCAAATCCGGTATCAGTATATATTGATGGAAAATTTTATAAAAATTAAAAGAGCGCAAGATTACTTAAATAGTAAGTTAACTATAATATTTTTTATATTATGGCTTTAATATTAG
>CALFMA010000495.1 GCA_937880065.1 uncultured Ruminococcus sp. | reverse complement strand
GTATGTGCCTCGATATTGATGGTACCTACTACTTTATTGTTGAATTCCTCCATGTTAAACCCGGTAAAGGTCCTGCTTTCGTTCGTACAAAACTCCGTAACGTTGTTACAGGTCGCATCCTTGATAAGACTTGGAACTCGGGTGTGAAAGTAGAAGAGGTACGCATCGAGCGTCGTCCCTATCAATATCTCTAAAAGGATGATATGGGCTACAACTTCATGCACACCGAAACTTATGAGCAAGTTTCTCTCCCCGGCGAAAGTATTGACGGTGTGAAGTTCTCCCCCGATAAATTTATTGCCGCCCTTTATGCCGTTGTCAATGTAGCAATAGCGGTGGTAATCGTCCACGCAAAGGCGGAAAATCATACAGTAGCCACCCTTGTATTTCTCGGCAAGGGGTTTATTTTTCAGCAAATCCTCCACGCTGTAGAGGGAATTTTTAATGCTGAAAAGGCTGTTTTCGTTTATCTCATATACCGTAAGCTTTGAATCGCAGGGACTTATAAGTTCCGCTGGATTTTGAGAAAAGGGGCGATTTTCAGGCTTTATTCTGCGTGTGAAAAATTCGTTGAAACTTTTGTAATCCGCCTTTTCATATTCCGCCATTGAGATGTTATTTTTGCGGATAAAGGGCTTAATAAAGGGAACTGAAAGGGGCGAATCCATAAACGCTCCTGCCGCCTTTGAAATAAAAGGCATTGTGAGAATTTTCAGCACACATCTGCCGAAAAAATTCCCGTAAAGGAGGCTGAGAGCCTTTTCCTGTCCGCTGTTTTCACGGAGATTTACTCCGTTTTGTGAGTTCCTCATCGCTTTGCATTTACAAGCATAAGCTTTATGCGGTTTTCCTGATTAACTCTTGTAGCACCGGGGTCATAGTCAATTGCAACTATATTTGCATTGGGGTTATCGTCCTTGATTGCACGGGACATACCCTTTGCAACAATGTGATTTGGCAGGCAGCCGAAAGGCTGAGCACATATGATATTCTCAACTCCCGATTTCGCAAGAGCAGCCATTTCCGCAGGAATAAGCCAGCCCTCGCCCATAACAACGCCCTGACTTATGTATTTGTCGGCTAACTGGCGGAGATGTTCAAAATCGTGAAGCGGCTCAAATTTGCCGTGCTGCTTCATAATGGAAATAAGCTCCTTTTGTTTTGCGTAAATCAGCTTATATCCCAGTTTGAACGCCATTGACTTTGTAGTTTTATTATCGTAAAGGGCGGCATTGTTGAAGTTGCTCACCGCGCAGTACATAACAAATTCCAGAAGTGACGGCACAACAGGCTCACATCCCTCGGAAATGAGGAAATCTTCAAGGTGGTTGTTTGCAAGGGGTGAATATTTAACGTAAATTTCTCCTACAATTCCGACTTTTATTTTCTTTTCGCCGCTTAATTTTATAGCACCGAAATCGTCCATAATGTCACGGTACAGCTTTTTAGTCTTGGTGTAACCCTTGCCCTGACGGAACATTTCGCCTAAAGCGTCCTGCCATTTTTCAAGGGTAGCCTTAGCCTCGCCCTTGTTTACTTCGTATGTACGGCACTTGTTGTAACAAGTCATAAGCAAATCGCCATAGAGAACGGCATAGAGGAACTTGAAGAACATACCTGCGGTGATTTTAAATCCGCTGTCTTTTTCAAGGCCGCTGAAATTAAGGGATACAACAGGAACCTGCGGGAAATTCTTGTCAACTGCCTTTCTCAGCAGGTGGATATAGTTTGAGGCACGACAGCCGCCGCCTGTCTGGGTAATAAGCAGAGCCGTCTTGTCGAGGTCGTATTTGCCGCTTTTAAGGGCGTCCATAAACTGACCTATAACAAGCAAAGCAGGGTAACAGGCATCGTTGTGGACGTTTTTCAGTCCCTCATCAACGACTGCACGGGAGTCATTCTGCAAAAGCTCCATATGGTAGCCTTTGCTTTCAAATATTGCGATAAGCAGCTTGAAATGAACAGGCAGCATATCGGGAACGAGGATTGTATGTGTTTTTATCATTTCCTCGGTAAATTTTGCATATTCAGGCATATTAATCTCCTATACAATTTAAAATTAAGAGCTGTTAGCCTTTAGCTTTTAGCTTTGTAAAATAGCATCATTCATCAGCTAACGGCTAAAGGCTAAGGGCTAATAGCTGCAAAGCAAAGCTTTAAAGCTTTGCTTAATCAGCTTGTTCCATAGCGGCAACAAGACTTCTCAAACGTATTCTTGCCGCACCTAAGTTATTTATCTCATCAATTTTCAGCTGTGTATAGAGCTTTCCGCCATTTTCAAGAATACTGCGGACTTCATCACTTGTAACGGCATCAATGCCGCAGCCGAATGAAACAAGCTGTATCAGCTGCATATCAGGCTGAGTTGTGACATACTGTGCCGCACGGTAAAGCCTTGCGTGATATGTCCACTGATTGAGAACTCCAAGCTTAGGAGTTTCGCCCAATGGAGCAATGCTGTCCTCAGTTACAACTGCCATTCCAAGAGATGTAATAAGCTTATGTATACCGTGGTTGATTTCACGGTCTATGTGATACGGTCTGCCTGCAAGAACGATAATTTTGCGGTTTTCGGCTCTTGCCTGTGCGATTATTTCCGCAGCTTTTTTGGAAATATCCTTCTGCTGGCTGTGGTATTCCTCGTAAGCCTTTTCAACGGCGGCGGCTATTTTTCCGCCAATATTGAATTTTTTCAAAGTCTGCTTCATAACACGGATAACATTTTTCTTGTTGTTCATATCCATATACGGACGTAAGAAATTATCACCGTTAAGCCGCAGATTATTAGCCGCTAAAAGTTCGGGATAATAGGCTACAACAGGGCAATTGAAGTGGTTATCGCTGCCGCCCTCGTCAATGTTGTAACTCATACAGGGGTAGAAAATGAAGTCCACGCCCTTGTCAAGAAGATATTCGATATGTCCGTGGGCAAGCTTAGCCGGGTAGCAAACGGTATCCGAGGGGATAGTATGCTGACCGAGATAATACATTTCACGGGAACTTTCGTCGCTTATGACCGTTTCAAATCCCAGTTCATTGAAAAATGTCTGCCAGAATTTCAGCTGCTCATAAAAGCTTAATGTCATTGGCAATCCAACTTTTGCAATGGGATTTTTCGGCTGTGGAACGGATTTAAGGGACAATACGTTATTGTATTTGTATTCGTAAAGGTTAGGGATATTATTCTTTTTCGCCTTGCCGCTGCCCTTTTCACAGCGATTTCCCGAAATGAAATTGCGTCCCTTGCCGAAATTGATTATATTAAGACGGCAGTTTGCAGTACAGCCGCCGCAGCTTGCGGATTTTGAAGTATAGCTGAAATTAGCCAGTTCTTCGGCAGTAATGAGATTTGACTCACCTGTGGTATGCTCCTTTGCATACAATGCACAGCCTAAGGCTCCCATAAGTCCCGACACGGCAGGACGGATTACGTTTCTGCCAAGTTCCTTTTCAAATGAACGGAGAACAGCGTCATTGAGGAATGTACCGCCCTGAACGACAATATTTTTTCCCAGTTCATCGGGAGAATTTGCACGGATAACCTTGTAAATCGCATTTTTGATAATTGAGGAGGACAAGCCTGCGGAAATATCCTCAACAGTTGCACCGTCTTTCTGTGCCTGTTTGACGGAACTGTTCATAAATACGGTACAGCGTGAGCCAAGGTCTACAGGGTGCTGTGCGAATAATCCAAGCTTTGAAAATTCGGAAATATCATAGCCGAGAGCCATTGCAAAGGTCTGTATAAACGAACCGCAGCCCGATGAACAAGCCTCGTTGAGCATAATGCTGTCAATGCTGTGATTTTTTATGCGGAAACATTTAATATCCTGTCCGCCGATGTCAATGATAAAATCAACATCAGGGCAGAAATATGCCGCAGCTCTGAAATGGGCAACAGTTTCAACTATGCCGTGGTCAATGGAAAGTCCTGCCTTTATTAAATCCTCGCCGTAGCCTGTAACTGCCGAGCCTTTTATGGTAATTTCGGGATTCATTGCCTCACGGATTATCTTAACCTGTGCGGCAATTTTATCAAGGGGCTGACCCATATTCGAGGAATAATGGTGATAGAGAATACGGCAGTCCTCGGTTATAAGCACAAGCTTTGTAGTAGTTGAGCCTGCGTCAATTCCCAGATATGCGTTACCCTTGTATGTACGTATATCGGCATAGCCTAAATCGCATTTTTTATGGCGGTCGATGAACTCCTCATATTCAGCTTGTGAAGCGAAAAGAGGTTCACCTGTAACAATATCATCAGAGGCTTTGGCAGATTTCACCATGGAAATCATTTCGTCAATCGTATATTGTTCCTCCAGCTGTGAACCGTGGAGAGCACAGCCGTATGCCACGAAAACAGGGCCGTCATCGGGGAATACAGCGTGTTCGTCATCAAGACCGAGAGTATTTACAAACGCTTTTTTCAAGCCTTTGAGGAAGTGGAGAGGGCCGCCGAGGAAAAGAACTTTTCCCTCAATTGTTCGTCCCTGTGCAAGTCCCGAAACTGTCTGGTCAACAACAGCCTGAAAAATACTTGCGGCAATATCCTCACGCAATGCCCCCTGATTGAGCAGGGGCTGAATGTCGGATTTAGCGAAAACTCCGCAGCGTGAAGCAATGGGGTAAATCTTCTCCGCATTGAGAGAAAGGGCATCGAGTTCATCGGCAGTTATACCGAGAAGCGTTGCCATCTGGTCAATAAATGCACCTGTACCCCCTGCACATGAGCCGTTCATTCGCTGTTCAATTCCACCTGTGAGGAAGATAATTTTAGCATCTTCGCCGCCTAATTCAATAACCGCATCGGCATCGGGAGCTTTTTCCTTAACCGCAAGAAAAGCGGCGTGAACCTCCTGTACAAATGGGAGATTGGCAGAATTTGCCAGTCCAAGACCTGCCGAGCCTGTTATACATACGGTGAAGCTGTCGTGGGGATATTCCTCATGTATCAACTCCAGCTGTTCTGTAACAGTTTCCTTGACCTTGGAAAAATGACGCTGATAGCGTGAATATATGATATTTTTTGCTGTATCGGTAATGACGGTTTTAACAGTTGTTGAGCCTACATCAATACCGAGTGAATAATTCTTCGCCATAATATGCCTCTTAAAAAATCAGATTTGGTGATTTTATGCCTGTTTTACAATCATAAAATCGTATACTCTATAATTATACACCATTTCACAAAAAAAGTAAAGCGGAATTAATCGACAAATACAACAAGTTTTTCTATTAATTTTAAAAAGCGTTAGCTTTTTAATAGTCATTAGCCTTTAGCTATTAGCTTTTAGGACGGCGGATAATTTTCTGTCATTTCAAAAAGCTAACGGCTTTAATAACGAAAAATGGACGGCAGAAATAATTTCCGTCGTCCATATAATTACGTTATGCATTACGAATTAAGGGCATCTCTAAAAACCCGTTTGATTAAAGAAAAAACAGATAGGTGCGGTAGCTGCAAGGAAACCTGCCGAAGGCGTGCTGCCGCACTCCGAGGGAGGTTGACGCAGCAGATGTCGTGCATAGCTGTTTTTTCTCAAAAGGGGTTTTTAGAGATGCCCTTAAATAAAACCACACCAACCAATAGCTAAAAGCTAAAAGCTAACGGCTAATGGCTTTTCAATTATGCATTACGAATTAAATTAATCGCAGTTGTTCTCGATGTAAGCAACGATATCGCCAACTGTCTTGATGTTCTCAACAGCCTCATCGGGAATAGAGAGATCATACTCGTCCTCGATTGTCTGAATGAGGTCAACGATGTCAAGAGAATCTGCACCGAGATCGTCCTGAATGCTTGCGTCAGAAGTAACAATATCCTCTTCCACTCCGAGCTGATCAACAATAAGCTCTTTAACCTTGTCAAATACCATAATTTTTTTCCTCCATCTTTTGATTTATGCGGTTTTCCCGCCATTTTTATTTTGTGGAATATCCGAAAAAATTCTCCGCCATTTGGATTTTAAGTCGTATATTCACGAAAATCCGCTATATACAGTCAACCGAAGGCTTTTTCTTCTCGGAAACTCCCTTTTAAAATCAGCTATTCTGTGAACTCACCGATTTTCCTAAACTTAGTATACCTTGCTTTTAGCAATTCGTCAATATCTTTTTGACATTTTTCTTCAATTTTGAGTGACAAATATTCTTTAATATTTTCGGAAATTTTGTCTAAATCGTTATGTGCGCCTCCCAAAGGCTCCTCGATTATGGTTTCCGCAACCCCAAGACGCACCATATCATCGGCTGTAACCTGCATAATATTGCAGGCTTCTTCCTCACGGGACGCATCTTTCCAGAGGATTGACGCAAAACCTCTCGGAGATACAACAGAGTACTGTGCATTTTCAAGCATAGCAAGTTCATCGCATACACCAAGGGCAAGCGCTCCTCCGCTGCCGCCCTCACCGAGAACGATTGAAATAACAGGTGTGCGGAGAGTCATAAATTCCGCAATATTTTTTGCAATGGCTTCACCCTGTCCACGTTCCTCAGCCGCCATACCTGCATATGCACCTGGGGTATCTATAAAGCAGATTACAGGGCGGTGGAACTTCTCAGCCTGCTTAGCAAGGCGGAGAGCCTTTCTGTAACCCTCAGGCAATGGCATTGCAAAATTGCAGTCCTTGTTTTCATTTAAATCTCTGCCCTTTACCTGTGCGATAATTGTAACAGGTTTGCCGTCAAGACGTGCAATTCCGCCAATTATAGCATGGTCATCGCCAAAAAGACGATCACCGTGCATTTCGCAGAAATCCGTAAAAATAAGGGGAATATAATCTCTTATAGTCGGTCTGCCCTTTGTGTGAACGAGAGTAAGCCGTTCCCATGCAGTTTTATTGTTTTCCACGGCTCAGACCTCCTTTTCTTCAGGTGCGTGAATTGAAAGAATTTTTGCAAGAGTTTTACGCATTTTCTTTCTTTCAACAATCATATCAACAAAGCCTTTTTCCTGCATAAATTCTGCAAGCTGGAAATCCTCGGGCAAACGCTGTTTCATTGTGCTTTCAATAACTCGTCTGCCTGCAAAGCCTATAAGAATTTTCGGCTCAGCTATGATAATATCGCCCAATGACGCAAAGCTTGCAGTTACACCGCCTGTTGTGGGGTCGGTGAGAACTGTTATGTACAATCCGCCATTGTCGCTGTGGAGCTTTACTGCTCCCGATGTTTTAGCCATTTGCATAAGGGAAACGATACCCTCCTGCATACGAGCACCGCCCGATGCTGTAAACATAATAACAGGGAGATTATTCTCTGTGGCATATTCAAAGGCACGGGCAATTTTTTCGCCTACAACGCTTCCCATAGAAGCCATCATATAACGGGAGTCCATAATACCTGCAACAGCTTTTTGTCCCTTGATAAGACCTACGCCTGTCACAATAGCGTCATTAAGTCCCGTAGCTTCACGAAGCTGTGCCTGTTTTTCTGGATATTCGGGGAAACTTATGGGGTCGCAGCTTATCATTCCGCTGTCGAATTCCTCAAAGCTGTCCTTGTCGAATGTAAGGGCGATACGCTCCCTTGCAGTCAATCTGCCGTGGTAATTGCAGTTAGGGCAGACTTTATTCAGTTCCTCATATCGCTCTGCGTGGATATTGCTCTGACATCTGGGACATTTGACGGTGGGGAATGTTTCTTCCTCATCGCCGTTGTTAAAACGGTGCTTTACAACCTTAAAAAAATCTTCAAACATCTGTATTCACCGCCTTATTTACGAGTTTTCATATATCTTGTAAGGAAACCGTTGTCGTAATTTCCTCCAAGGAATTCGGGCTGCTTGATAATTTCAAGCTGGAAGTCGATATTTGTATCAACTCCGTCAACGATAAATTCGGATAATGCCCACCTCATTTTGCGTATAGCCTCATCACGGTCAGCACCGTGAACAATAAGCTTGCTTATCATAGAGTCGTAGTATGGCGTAATTGTGTAGCCCTGATAAACAGCGCTGTCAATACGTATACCGGGGCCTCCGGGGACGTAGAGGGCATTTATAGTACCGGGTGAGGGACGGAAGTCCATATCGGGATTTTCAGCATTTATGCGGCACTCAATAGCGTGGCCTGTAAGCTTTATATCCTCCTGTGATACACGGAGAGGTGTACCCGAGGCAACTTCAATCTGTGCCTTTACAAGGTCAAAGCCTGTAATTTCCTCAGTTATAGGATGTTCAACCTGAATACGTGTATTCATTTCCATAAAATAGAAATTACGTTCCTCATCAACGAGGAATTCAATTGTACCTGCATTATAATATCCGCACTCCTTAGCCGCAGTAACAGCTGCCTTACCCATTTTTTCACGGAGTTCGGCATTTACCACAGGTGAGGGACATTCCTCGAGAATTTTCTGATTACGACGCTGCATAGAGCAGTCACGCTCTCCGAGATAAATAGTATTGCCCATTTTATCCGCCATAATCTGAATTTCAACGTGGTGGGGATTTACAAGGAATTTTTCAATATATACCGTATCATCGCCGAAGAATGAGAGTGCCTCCTGCTGTGCGGCGATAATCTGTGATTCAAGGTCATCGGGTGAATCAACACGGCGGATACCTCTGCCGCCGCCCCCTGCCGATGCCTTTACAAGGACAGGATAACCGCATTTTTCAGCGATTTCCTTAGCCTCGTCAATGCTTCTTACAGCGCCCTTGGAACCGGGGATTACGGGAACTCCCGCCGCCGCCATAGTTTCCTTTGCAGCCGCCTTATCTCCCAGCATTTCGATAGATTTATATGACGGACCGATGAAAACAATTCCGCTTTTTTCACAGAGTCTTGCAAATTCCGCATTTTCCGAGAGAAATCCGAAACCTGGGTGAATAGCCTCTGCACCTACATTTATAGCCGCCTGAATTACAGCGTTCATATTGAGGTAGCTGTCCTTTGTGGCTGGAGGGCCTATACAAACCGCTTCATCGGCAATCTGTGCGTGAAGGGCATTTCTGTCAGCGGTGGAATAAACAGCCACACAGCGTACACCAAGCTCACGGCAGGCACGGATAATACGAACCGCAATTTCTCCACGGTTAGCAATCAATACTTTCTTAAACATTACTGTACTCCATTATGACTTATTTTCACCGTCTGCAACAACAAAGGTAATTTCGCAGGAAACTGCCTTTTCGCCGTCAACGGATGCAAGTGCCTTACCTGTTCCGATCGGACCTCTCTGACGGATTATTTCAACTTCAAGGTCAAGGACATCTCCGGGAACAACCTGTCTGCGGAACTTAGCCTTGTCAATTCCGCCGAAAAGTCCGATTTTTCCCTTGAATTCAGGCTTTGAAAGCATACATACAGCACCTGCCTGTGCAAGCATTTCAACCATAAGCACACCTGGGGTTACAGGGTAATCGGGGAAATGTCCCTTGAACCAGAAATCGTCCTCTTTGATGTATTTTCTTGCCTTTACCTTAACGCCAACTTCCATTTCAACGATTTCGTCAATGAGAAGAAATGGGTCACGGTGGGGGATAATTTCCATTATCTGCTCTTTATTCATTAAAATATCTGACATTTTGCTCCCCCTTACTTGATAATCATAATAGGTTGGTCAAACTCAACAGCCTCACCATTTGTAACGAGGATTTTTTCAACTGTGCCGTCGAATTCGGACTGAACTTCATTCATAAGCTTCATTGACTCGATAATCATAATGACATCGCCCTTTTTCACCTTGTCGCCAACCTTTACAAAAGGCGGCTTATCAGGTGAGGGTGCCTGATAGAAAGTGCCTACAATGGGAGATTTCACTACATTTCCCTCTGCAATTTCAGCCTTTGGAGCATCTGCTGTCTGCACAGGTGCAGCTGTAGGAGCAGTCATTGGCATACCCATAGGCATTACAGGGGCAGGGGGAGGACATTTCTTGCCCTTGATAGTGATATTGAAATCATCGTTGGAAATTGAGATTTCAGAAAGCTCGTTGTCCTTTACAATTTTAGCAAGCTTTTCAACTGTTTCAAGCTCAACTGAATCGAAAATTTTACACATAGCCGTCACCTTATTCCTTAACTTTTTTGAAGCAGAGAGTTCCGTTATGACCGCCGAATCCGAGAGAATTTGAAAGTGCGGCATTTATCTCCTGCTGAATATTTCCGTTTACACAGTAATTGAGGTCACATTCCTCATCGGGAACTTTATATCCCACAGTAGCGTGAATAAGTCCCTCCTCAATGGATTTTGCAACAACGATAGCTTCAATAGCACCTGCTGCACCGAGAAGATGACCTGTCATTGACTTTGTGGAGTTGATTTTTACATTTTCAGCTTCATCACCGAATGCAAGCTTTATAGCGGCTGTTTCATACTTGTCGTTAAGACCTGTTGAAGTGCCGTGAGCGTTGATGTAGTCAACCTCAGCAGGTGTAACACCTGCCTCCTGCATTGCAAGAGTCATACCCATAGCTGCTGCCTCGCCTGTAGGCATAGGAGATGTCATATGATAGCCGTCATCGGTAGCGCCGTAGCCTGCGATTTCAGCGTAAATCTTAGCACCTCTTGCCTTAGCGTGTTCGTATTCCTCTAAAACGAGAACACCGCTTCCCTCACTTAAAACGAAGCCGTGACGCTCCTTGTCAAAAGGAATTGACGCTCTTGAAAGGTCATCAGCCTTTGTGAGAGCTTTCATAT
>CALFMA010000494.1 GCA_937880065.1 uncultured Ruminococcus sp. | reverse complement strand
GTTAAATGTGCATTGGACGGGGAAACAGGCAAGGTTATGGTGTTCCGTCGTGTCAACGAAATGCCATATACAATTGTTATTGAAACCACAAGTGCGGCAAATATTGCCAACAACGAGAAATTCCTTCCCGATGATTTTATTACTCCGTCGGGTAACAATATAACTGATAATGCTCTCAGCTATTTCCTGCCACTCATTCAGGGTGAGCTTAATACAATTATGGAACAGGGAGTGCCAAAGCATTTTGCGATACAGGAGTCAGTTCTGAAATAATTGCTCCTTTCTGGAAAGGATGGTATGAATTGCAGGAATTAGAATTTGAAATTCTTGATTTTATAAGAAACAATGTAAAAAACGGTTTTTTTGACGCTGTTATGCCAATGGTGACAGCCTGCGGAAATATGGGAATAATCTGGGTAGCGGTTGCTTTAGTTATTTCCGCAAAGGCGAAATACCGCAAGTGCAGTATTACTATGCTTATCGGGCTTATTGTAGGGGTGCTTGTGGGAAATCTCATCGTTAAAAATGCAATACAGCGTGACAGACCGTGCTGGTTAGTTGAGGTTCAGGATTTACTCATAGCAAATCCGCAGGATTTTTCATTCCCCTCGGGACATACTCTCTCCAGTTTCTGTGCAGCGTCCATTCTTTTCCATTACGACAAACGATTGGGAATTCCGTCATTTGGTGTTGCAATTCTGATTGCTTTTTCAAGGCTTTACCTATATGTTCATTTCCCCACCGATATTATAGGCGGTGCAATTCTGGGAATGATAGTTGCGGCATTTACCATAAAAACAACAGAAAAATATGTTTTCAAAGGAAAAAACGCCTTGGCGGAAGAATAGTACTGAATCAAAAGCAGCTCTATATGGGCTGCTTTTAATTATATATTATTTCTATATAAGATTTTTTTAATAATGTCATTATTTTACCATTTTTGTCATTAAAATAATATACATATCCGCACAATTATTGTAGAATAAAAGTATTAAGATTGATGAATTACTGCACTGATTCAGAACTCTGTAATCGAAAAATAAAAATGAGAGGAAAGATTTATCATGAAGAAAAACAATTTCAAGCGTTGTTTAGCTGCTCTTGCATCTGTTGTTATCATGGGTTCTGCTATGCCCGTTGTAACAGCTGCACCTGTTTTTGCCGCTGACAATATCATCAGAAATCCAGGTATGGATGAAGGCACAAAGAACTGGGGTGTATACAAGGAAAGCGGCGGTGCTTACTCACTTACTGAAGAAGACGGTTTGCTCGCTCTTACCGTTCTTGACCGTGGTAAGGTAAATTATGCTGTACAGCTTAATCAGCCTACAATCAAGCTTTATCAGGGCGGTGTTTACCGTTTCAGCTTTGATGTTAAGTCAACTGTTGACCGCTACATCGAGGGTATGATTCAGATGGACGGCGGCGATTATCGTTCATATGTGTGGATGGGCTGTGATGTTACAACTGAAATGCAGACTTTTGAGAAAGAGTTTGTAATGGAAGAAGAAACAGACATTATGTCCAAGCTCTGCTTCAACTGCGGTATTGAAAAGCAGGATCCCGAGGATCTTCCTGAACATACACTTTATTTCGATAATGTTACTCTTGAACTTATTGACGACAGCAACGTAAACTACGAAGATACAGCAGTTTACGAGTGTCCTATCAATATCAACCAGGTAGGTTACAGACCTGAGGCTAAGAAAACAGCTGTATTCAGAGGAACAGATGGCGGCAGCTTCTCAGTTGTTGATGCAGCAACAGATAAGGAAGTTTTCACAGGCGAAATGACAGGACCTATCGAGAATAAGTCAGCTGATGAAACAAACTATATCGGTGATTTTTCCGCTTTGACAACTCCCGGTAAGTATGTAATCAAGGCTGAGGGTCTTGACGATTCCTATGCTTTTGAAATTAAAGAAGATGTATACACATCACTTCTTGATGATACAGTAAGAATGCTTTATCTCCAGAGATGTGGAACTGAGGTTGTAGACGACGCATTCGGTCACGTTGCTTGTCACGACACAGAGGCTACAATCTATGGCACAAGCGATAAGATTGAAGTATCAGGCGGCTGGCATGATGCAGGTGACTACGGCAGATATATCGTAGCTGCTGCTAAGGCTGTTGCTGACGTTCTTTATGCATACCAGGCAGATCCTAATGCATACAGCGATAACATCGGTATACCTGAAAGCGGAAATGGTACACCCGATGTTCTTGACGAACTTC
>CALFMA010000493.1 GCA_937880065.1 uncultured Ruminococcus sp. | reverse complement strand
TTTTGGTGACACCATCAGAATTTCGGGTGCCGGTAGAATCCAAGACCTCCACCCACAGGATTCTACCGTCACTACTGTCACCCATAATCGCAGTACCTCCCTTCTGTTTATATAAAAAAGCGTGACGTACATATAAATGTACATCACGCTATCGACTGGGAAAAGTTCCCTCTAATATATTACCGCTGGGGAAGACAAAAAACGAACCACTTTTTACAAGCTTCGACATTTTCTGAAAAAATACCGCACAGGATTTCTCCCATGCGGTAGCTTCCTACGCTGCATTGTCCTCAGGCTGTGTGAAAGTCACTTTGCCGTCTTTGATCACAGCGTGATTGCTGTGAAGCATCTGACGCATCATCCGAGCATTGTATGGAATCAATTTCGAATATCCAAAGTAAGCTGCGAGGATTGTGGTTTTAGCATACAGAGTTTTTAATTTTTCCAGTGCACGCTTTTTGATCTTCTGAACATTGCGCACACCCGTGCGAAGCACCCTTGCTATTCCGATGGTATCCATTCCTTCGCAGAAGAACATTCGGATGACCTTCTGCTGTCGTTCGGTAAGCTCCCGATAACAGCTTTGAAGTACAGGATCGTCAAACAGATCATCAAATCCGTTTGAGAACTTTCTTTCAGCACGAAGCTGAAATGGTTCGGGTTCATAATATTTCTTCTTGGTCGCAACTTCCTTTTCTTCCGGATCAATGAGTGCCTTGCGTTTTTCATAATACCGTCTGTCAGAATTAAGATGTTCACGTTCTACCTCTTTCCATTCATCAGATGAATAGAAAGAAACGAGTTCATCATATTCCTCGGCGGTATGTTCTTCTTTGAACAACTCCAATGGCGTAGGCAAATCAAGAACGCTTTTGTTATCCTGCTTGTGATAATCACAAACTCTCATGCACATCATCCTTTCACAATTGGCGGTTGTGTTTTTCCTATGTAATTGATGTGCATTCTTGATTTGTTGACCTACTCTGTATGAGGTCTGATTATATTATAGAATGAATGTTCGATTTTGTCAATACTATTTTATATAAAAACAGTGCGTAACGAATTGTATGCTGCATCCATATTTTTTTAATTATTTACAATTGACTTTTAAAGAAAATTATGGTAAAATGTGGATAATATTGTATTATTCTAGGAGGGATTGTAAAATGATCAGAATTGCTATATGTGATGATAATGAATACATGCTCGATTTTCTTAATCAAACCATTTTACAGGAATTTAAAAAATATACTGACGATTTTACCATCAAATGCTTTAATAATGGAAAGTTATTGCTTGACGACAATAATTACACCCCTTTTGATGTTTTGTTCCTTGATATTGATATGCCCCAAATAGGTGGGTTTGAAATAGCCCAGAAGTTCAGAGATGAATTTACACAGTGTTTTATCGTATTCATTACCAACCACTCGGAATTGGTCTATAAAAGTTTTGATTTCCAGCCATTTCACTTTATTCCAAAAGATCCTGCAAGCTGTTTGACCGAAAACATTTCATATGTCATAAATAAATTAATGAACCATATGAAACAACACAAAAAAATTGTTCTTGAAAATTCTGAAGAAACTGTTGCTGTATATTATTATAATATTATTTACATAGAAAGCGACAAACATTATCTTAAATATCATATCCAAAACAGAGAAACGCCAATATCTATCAGAGGTTCAATTAATGAATTAGAGGCAGAAATCAATATGTACAACTTTGTCAGAATCCATAGAAGTTACATAGTAAATTTAAGATACATAAAGGCTATTGATAAAAAAATCGGAAAAGTATATATTAATTATAACGGTGTAAAAAAATCATTAGCAACCGGGTCAAGCTACAAGGAAACAGTAGATAACAAATACACTCTATACTTAAGGGATACGCTATGAAATTTTTATGGGATTTATTTGAAATAAGCGTTAATTGCTTTCAAGGATTTGTAATGATGTATTTCCCCTTTAAATTTTTAGGTGGAAAATTTTCCGACAAATTCACAAAAAATCATGGTGCTCTATTTGCTGTTTTATATGCCGTGTTAATTTCAGTGCTTAACTTAATTTCTGTATTTGAGCATTTTCTGGCAATCCTATATGTAATGCTGATATTTTTATTCTGCATTACATGCTTACATGGGAAAATAATCCATAAGCTTTTTGCATCTGTTTTTCCAGTTGTTATAGCCTTGATTGTTTCAGCTTTAACAGCTAGTGGTACTGCTGTTTTATTCAATAAAACTCTCAATGAGGTCTTTATTTCCAATGGTTTTCATCGACTAATTTCTGTTATTACAACTCAATTACTGATTATGTATTTTGTTATGATATCATTAAAGGCATTTCACAAGGACATCAACAGCTCTCGTCAATTATCACATAATGAGTGGGCACTAATTATAATAACGCTGTTATTGAGTATAGTTATTGGAGCACTTTTTGTCTTAATCTCATTTGATTCGCACTCCTCTCGTGGTATGACTTACTCTCTGATTGGTATGGTAGCATTGATTATTATAAACATTGTCACTTTTTATTTTATAATTGATCTGAGCAAGAAAAACATCGCAGTAATCGAAAATGAAAAGTTGAAAATCCAGGCAGCATATAACGAACAATATATAGAAAATGCCGATACGGAATATAATCTCATAAGAAAATTGCGTCATGATAACAAAGCCATGTACCAGGTTCTTGACGATTTTTTATCAAAGGGCGAAATTGACAAAGCACGAAAACATCTAAAAAAAATGACAGATATTGCCGATGATAGATTGATATTTGTTAAAACCGATAACGATTTTGCAAACTCAATTATCAATGCAAAATTAACAATGGCAAAATCTTTCGGAATACAAGCTGTTTGCATGACGGTAAACAACTTTACAGGCATAGATGATATTGATTTATGCCGTCTGCTGTCAAATATGCTTGATAACGCTATCACCGCAACTTCTGTCCTGGACAAATCAGAAAAGAAGCTATCTGTAAATATCTCGGAAGATGTAGGAACATACACATTTCTTGTATGCAATTCCATAGAAAAGTCTGTTCTTAAAAACAATCCAAAATTGCTTTCAACAAAGAAAAACAAAGATACAAGCGGATTAGGAACAAAGATAATTAGAGATATTGCTGATAAATACAACGGGAAATGCGATTTTTATGAAAAAGATAAGCTATTCTGCTGTTCCGTCATTATCAATACTGACATTTAAACACAAAAACGAGGTTTGCCATATAAGCAAGCCTCATTTTTTATAGCAAAAACGATGAAACGTACAAAACCATCAAATAAATTAGAGTTTTTTGTCGATTTCAAAAACATAATCGCCAGTAATATGACACTTATTATCCGAATTGAGATAGTACACCTATTCTCGATCCTCGAATAAGACTAAATGTATCCGAGATATGAGTTTCAAATATTTCGTGCCTAAAAAAACGATTCTGTGCCAGATTGCTTGACTATCCGCAAAACGTAGTGTATATTATAATCAAGAGATAGTACAAGGGTGATGACAATGATAAAATCTTTCAGCAACAAACTTCTCCAATATCTTGTAAAAACAGGAACCATAGATAAAGATGAAGATGTATTAGCGTATTATAGATACGGTTTAGAAATTACTATTTCATCTATTGTGAATATAATTCTAATTCTTTTAATCGGAATATGCTCTCATCACTTCTATGAGAGTATTGCATTTTTAATCTGTTTTGTTCCATTGCGACAATTTACAGGCGGATATCATGCAAACACATACTTCAAATGTAATTTTCTGTTTTCAATATTATACATAGCGTTATTGATTGCTTACGATTTAACTTTAAAGCAACTTACATATCACGCTGATGCTTTAATGCTTGTTTTTTCAATA
>CALFMA010000492.1 GCA_937880065.1 uncultured Ruminococcus sp. | reverse complement strand
TTTCATCGCAGTTTTTAGGATAGAAAACTTTATTATGTTCCCATTCATTCCCGTTTTCTTTTCTTACAATTAGCTTTGTGGGCTGTCCTGTAATATTCGCCATACGCTGAGCCAAAGCAAATGTAGTTGCATTATCACCATACAACATTGAGCCGTTCTTATAATTGGTCGGACTCATAAACGTGTGAGAGTGATAATCTGAATCTGCTCTCACTTCATTGTGTATACTAATTAATGCAAGGTGGTTTTGAGTAAGTTCATCAAAGATTTTTTCTGTTAATTCCATAGTTTTTTCAGCAGTCGGAGCTGTTTCCGCTGTAAATGAAGTCATATAGTGAAATAGCGGAGTTTTATCTTCATTATTGAAAAATTCCGCTGTCTTTTTGAATTGCATAGCTGCAATTGCTGGATCGTACTGATTTATACCAAATCCTTTTGTAAGAACCTGTCTGCCATCCATTGCATAATTAGCACCGTTATCGATATATGGATATCCGCCGTGAGTGTGTAAAATCATTTTAAATATTTCCATAATAACGAAACCTCCAATTCTGTTGTTTTAGCCATTGTAAGTGAATTGTTTTTTACAGCTTCTATGGCATGATTACAGATATCCTGAATTTTAGCAAGAAGCTCTGGTGTTAATGGATTCTGATGATGCTGTAAGCGATAATTGGCAATATCAGAAAACGTAGTGTTTCTTGATGAAGCCTCTTGTTCAATCTCCTTTACAACTTTCTCAGGGATTCTAATGGGTTTGAGTACTGTTCTGGGTTTTGAATTTTTCATAGAAAATTCTCCTTTACAAAATATTAATCCTGTATACTTATGCTCCTCTTTTGTCACATATCATAAGCACTGTATTAGTTAATATATATAATTACAGGATATAAGTATAGAGCAACTGTATTACAGAATTTAAATAATAGTACGTTTGAGCATAAAAAAATCCTCCCGAATAATGGCTGATACTCTTATCGGAGAATCAATAACCAACCGAATAGGACACGAACCCCGTACAGAGTTACAAAACTCTGCACGGGGTTCACTGTATAAGAATTCATCACATTTTATTCATCCGATATCCAATGCCAATATGTGTTTGAATATACTGCTGTTTCTGAGGCTGCTTCTCAAGTTTTTTTCGTAGTGTTGCCATAAATACTCTCAATGATCCGATTTCGTTTTCATAAGAGCTCCCCCATATCTCATGGGTAATGTAGGTATGTGTCAGAACCTTTCCGACGTTTTTGGCAAGCAGACAAAGGATTTTGTATTCGATCGGAGTCAGGTGGATCTCCTCCTGATGCATTGTGACGTTCCCAGCGGCATAGTCAATTGTCAGATCGCCGTTCACAAAAACGGAGGATGTTTTCTGCATTCCCAGAATTCGGCGTTGTGTAACTCTGATTCTGGCAAGAAGCTCATCCACAGAAAACGGTTTTGTCAGATAATCATCCGCACCGGAATCAAGTGCCTCGATCTTATCGGTATCCTCACTGCGGGCACTGATTACAATGATGGGGACATCCGACCATGTCCTGATCTTCCGGATAATTTCGACTCCATCCATATCCGGAAGTCCGAGATCCAGAAGAATAATATCAGGGTTGTGGGATGCTGCTTCCATTACGGCAGTTTTACCATTGGGAGCAGTCAAGTATTTGTAGTTGTTGGTATTAAGTGTAGTTACGATCAGATTTCTGACTGCACTATCGTCCTCCACTACCAAAATTCTGGAATGATTCATGCAGCTTCACCTCCTCAGCAGGTACTGTAAAGCGGAACACAGCCCCGCTTGGTTGATTGTCATATACTTCGATTTTTCCGCCATGAGAGTGAATGATGGATTTGCACAGAGAAAGCCCCAGCCCCATACTCCGGCGGCTGTCGGCAATTTTTGTCGCTGCGGTATAGAACATATCAAAGATTTTTTGTTTGTCTTCATCAGGAATGCCGCCGCCCTGATCGGCAATTTCAATCACGATCCAGTGATTGTCTTCATAAAAATGAATATGAATCGACGAATTTTCCGGTGTATATTTGATTGCATTATCAAGTATATTAAATATGACCTGTACAATCAGCTTTGCATCCATGCGTGCAAGCAGGATCTCATCGGAAGATGTGATGCTGATACGCTGTCTGCAATTTTTCGGAACTCTTAAAACAGCCTCCTGTATGGCATCTTCTATCAGCTCAGAATTCATATTGAGTTTCATCGTACCATCTTCAATTCTTGTGACGGAAAGAATATTCTCTACAAGTGCGATCAGCCATAAGGAATCTTCATGAATATCCCGATACAGATTGAAACGTGCCTCCTTTTCGATAACATCTCCGCTTGACATCAGAATATCCGCATTTCCCGAAATCGAAGTCAGTGGGGTTCTCAAATCATGGGAAATAGAACGCAGCAGATTCGCACGGAGCTGCTCATTTTTTGCAAGTACCGCTGCATTTTCTTTTTCTGCTATATTATGAAGATTCTCAATAGCAAGAGCACATTCACCGATGATAGAAAGGATAATACTGTTTTCAAAACTGTCAGAAAGGATATTCTCATAGGAAATACCGACAATTCCATAAACATTTTCATTGACATTAACTGTAAGATACTGATATTTCGCCTGTGAGAAATGTGTTGTTCCTGCACCGGCTTTGCAGCGATTTCGTAAAGCATAATCTACTGCTGATTTTTCTGAATCTTCCAATATAATGCAACTGTTTTTCTGACCATTTGGTGAAATCATAAACGAGTCAGAAAATATATTGTTCTCCAATAATACAAACAAGACATTACGTTCCAGAAGTTTTGCAAGCTGTCGGGAGGCAGTTTCTGCCGCATCCTGTTCTGTTGCGGCTTTTTGCAAGAGCTTGTTTGTTTCAAACAGCAGTTCCGTTCTTGATGCAGTCTGTGCAGACTGTCTGGCAGAATTCTGGATTTTCAGAGCAAGACTGCCCGTAATAAAAGCAGCGATGAACATTACGAGAAAGGTGATAAGATAGGTCGAATCCTGAATTCGGAACGTATATTTTGGAGCTGTAAAGAAGAAATTAAACAGAAAAACGTTGACAATGGAAGAGGCAATGCTATACAGTCTGCTTGAAGTCCATACTGCGATGACCAGAACACTTAGAATATAAAGTGTAATGATATTGGCTTCGTGAATACCAAGATAAGCAAAGACAAATCCGACAGCTGTTGTAAGTACAACAACGAACGCAGTTTTCAGAAGTCCCGATATGTTATGCATAGAGCCTCCTTATGTGATTCATCAATCATTTTACAATCTATATTATATACTATTTTTTGCGTTTTTTCAAGGGGATTTCGGGATTATGTCTAGCTCTTCGAATTTCTTTAATTAATTCATCAATTTTTCCAACGCCAAAATAACCAAGAACTGCTGCTGCAAGAAGAGTCAGGCATAAAAGTAAATCTTTCATCAATTTTCACACTCTTTCCGATTGAATAGTAATTCAGATGTGAAAGCATTTCTGAATATTGGAGTATTCTCCGAGTACAAGCATGGTATTAGTTTCGTCCAGAATTGTATCGGGGGAAATATCAGGATAGAGCTTACCGTTTCTCTTTAATGCCATAATATTGATATTATATCGTTTGCGTATATCAATCTTACCAACGGTTTTTCCTATCCATGTTTTTGGTATAGTTACTTCGAAAATAGCAAAATCTCCATCAAGTTCAATATAGTCAAGAATATGGTCTGAAGTATAACGAATAGCCGTCCATGAGGCAAGCTGTTTTTCGGGATAAACCACCTCATCTGCACCGTTTCTTAATAAGAATTTTGCATGTACATCCCTGGCTGCTCTTGCAACAACTTTCTGTGCTCCAAGTTCTTCCAGCAATGATGTTGTTTCCAGTGAGTTTTGAAAATTGTCTCCGATCGCAACAATGCAGATGTCGAAATTTCTCACGCCGATGGATTGCAGAAACTCTCGCTTTGTACAATCGCCGATCTGTGCACTTGTAACATAATCAATGACAGCAGAAACACGTTCCTCATTTTTGTCCACCGCCATGACCTCATGATTCATCTCATTAAGCTTATAGGCGATGTGTCGTCCGAATCTTCCCAATCCAATTAATAATACTGATTTCATCTCAGATACTCCTTTCGGTTAACCGACGCTGATTTTATCAAGCGGCAGTTTTGAAAAACTCTTTTTCGGATGCATATAGGCTGCATAGATAAAAGTCAGTCCTCCGACTCTTCCAAAAAACATCAGCAGCATCAGAATGATTTTTGATGCAATACTGAGCTGCGGCGTGATTCCTGTTGTCAAACCAACTGTGCCAATTGCAGACGCTGCTTCAAACATACAGTCGGTCAGCGGAAGATTTTCAATCCGGCTGATGGCAATACCGCTCGTCAGAAACAGCGAAAGGTAGAGCATCAGGATCGCAGCGGCTCTGTGCAGGGTGTCAGATTCAATGCGTCTTCCGAAGAAATTGGTATCCTCCCGCCGTTTGAATACAGAAACAGCGGATGAAACAAGTACCGCCAGCGTATTGGTTTTCATACCACCGGCAGTTGAACCTGAAGAACCACCGATGAGCATCAGGATGATGATGACGCACAGACTGCTCTGGTACATATCACTGAAATTGACTGTATTGAATCCCGCTGTTCGTGGTGTGACCGCCTGAAACGCAGAGGCAAGCAGTTTTTCCGGCAATGATATTTCCCAGCCAGAAAATTCACAGAAATAAAAATACAGCATAGGAACGAATAACAAAATTCCCGTTGTCACAAGAATGACCTTGCTTTGCATACGATACTTTTTGATATGATGACGATGGGTACGGATATCTTCCCATGTTGCAAAACCAAGACCACCGCTGATGATCAGGAACATGACAACAATATTCAGCAGCGGATTGGCTGCATAGGTTGTCAGTGAGGAAAACTGTGTCCTGACACCGAGAAGATCAAATCCGGCATTACAGAAAGCCGAAATGGAATGAAACAGAGAATACCACAGTCCTTTCAAAAATCCAAAATCTCTGCAAAAGACCGGCATTAATAAAATCACACCAATCAGTTCAATCAGAAATGTTGTTTTGAAAATAAAGCTCGTGAACTTTACAACACCGCCGACCTGCTGTGCGGAAGTGGCTTCCTGCATGGTGCTTCTCTGACGAAGATTGATTCTTCGTTTGGCGATCAGTGCAATTGCGGAAGCTGCTGTCACAACCCCAAGTCCACCAACCTGAATCAGCAGAAGAATTATTGTTTGTCCGAACTGCGACCAATATGTAGCGGTATCCTGCGTGATCAGCCCTGTTACACAAACAGCAGAGACCGAAGTGAAGAGGGCATCCGAAAACGCAGCGGATTCTCCGCTTGCCGTTGAAATCGGAAGCATCAGAAGCAATGCACCTGTTAATATTACCGCTGCAAAGCCCAGCAGAATGAGCTGAAATGAAGACAGTCTTTTTAAAATTGCTTTCATATCGTTCCACCTTAATTTGTAATTTATATCTTCATTATATCATGCGTGGGATTAAAAAGGTATAAAAAAAGTGTTTATAGCATTAAGATTGTATTAAG
>CALFMA010000491.1 GCA_937880065.1 uncultured Ruminococcus sp. | reverse complement strand
TATTTCAAAGGAAAGTTCATGGACTGAATTAAAAAAAGAAATAGATGTTCCAGATATTACAAATCCTCTTCCGCATACATTGCATGTGAAATTGGATGATATAAAGAATATGAATTCCGTCACAAATCAATTAAAACAAATTTTTTAAATTCACAAATCAATTTTATTAACAAATTAATTAAAGAATGTAACGAAGCGGGATTTTTGGTATCGTATAACCACCCGATGTGGTCACTACAAAACTATAAAGATTATTGTAATTTAGATTATGATTTGTCACGATTTATATATCTAAAAAGAATAACTGCAAATAATTTCTTTGTTGTTTTCATAAATTTTCTCCTTTTGATTTGTTACTAACACGTGAGTTATTGCCTTGCCTTTTTTTCAGGGAGAGGCAAAGCTCCCAATTGGCTCATAATAACGGCGGCAAATACGAGAATACAGCCGAAAAACTCTTTCAGCGAAAATGCCTCGCTGAGAATTATCCGGCCTGAAAGTGCCGCAAAAACCGATTCAAGGCTCATAATCAGCGTTGCAGAGGTGGGGTCCGTGTACTTTTGCCCGATTATCTGCAAAGTATAAGCCACGCCGCAGGACATTACGCCTGCGTAAATAATCGTAAATTTAGCGTCCATAATAGTGTTGATTTTCGGTTCTTCAAAAAGAAACATACAAACCGCCATAAGCAGTCCTGCGGTAAAAAATTGTATGCACGACATTTTCATTCCGTCGGCATTTTTCTCGTTAAATCGGTCAATTACCATAATGTGACCTGCATAGAAGAACGCACCGCACAGCACAAGCAAATCACCCTTGCCAATGGTGAAACCCTCTTTAATGCACAGCAAATAGAAACCTGCAAGGGCAAGAAGAACGCATACCCAGACTTTAAGGCTTGACCTGCGATAGAGTATGACCTCGATGAGTGGAACGATAGTCACGTAAAGCGCAGTTATAAAGCCTGCTTTTCCTGCGGTTGTCATTGCAATTCCGCATTGTTGGAATGAACCTGCGATAAAGAGGAAAATTCCGCAGACGATACCGCCGATAATGGTGGATTTCCGAGATTTATTGCCATTTTCCTGCGGTTCCTTGCGGCGGAAAATAGCGATAATCGGCAGCAGAACAATTCCTCCGAGAAGCGTTCTCACGGCATTATACGTAAATGGCTGCACATATTTCATTCCCTCGCTTTGGGCGACGAATGCAGTACCCCAGATTAAAGCCGTAATCAGCAGGATTATATTTCCCTTCAGTTTTCCTTTCATATAAACAACCTTTTCTCAACATATATTCACTTATTTATTATACCATAAACCGCACAGCGTTGCAAATATTTCCTCAAAATAATTATAATTTCAGCAATTTTCAACAAATTATCTATCCCCTATTTGTATATTACGTGAATAGAAAATGGACAAATTGCTAAGTTCAACTAAAGGGCATCTCTAAAAATATTTTCAGCTGCAAATGCGAACACTCATAACTGTAGTTGCTCCACGGACTGTTTTTGCTGAATTTTCGCCATTTCCGCAACTACAACTCCAGTCATAATTATAAGCATAACCGACGGCACAGGAGAATTTTCACGGTAAAGCCGTTCTCCCGATGCGAATACGTCAACTGCTCCACCGATGAAATATGGTTCAAGTATCCGACATATGAAAAAGCTTGAAACTGCGGCAAAAGAACGCATTATCACAAGGGGAATAATTGACAGTTTTTCCCGAAAAATAGCGGAAATCTGAAAGAAAACGCAGACTCCTCCAAAGGATACAAGGGCGGATTTTACAGCTATATCCGCTGATATATCATTTATTGCGGTAACATCAAGGACCGCCTTATACAAATCGCAGCCGAAAATTTGTGACAATCCGCAGTATTCAGCCATTTCTGCAAATACAGCAAAGATTATAACACACAGGCACATTTCACCTAATGCCCTACCCGATGATGATACGGATTTTGTGAGAATATCGCCGTTAACCGCTATACTGCGTGATTTTTCTTCTATGAGATTTCTTCTGAAATACGGCGATAATATGAGCAGAACTAAAAATTCCGCCGCAATATTTGATAATAAAATCAGCCTGCCTATTTCCACCGTGGGAGCAACACAGCCGAAAATAAATGCAGTTCCCGAACCATAGCACAAACCCGACAAAATTTCAGCCATTCTCTTGGGCAATCTGCCATTAATATACAACGTGTAAATCATTTTAGCCCCCACAGGATAACCTGCAACGAGGGAAAAGAAAAATACCGCTGCCAGTTCCCCATTCAAGCCGAAAATCCCCTTTGTTACAGGAGAAATCCAACGTCCCACAGTTGATAATGCACCGCTGTCAAGGAGAATTGCCGAGGCTGTCATCATAGCATACAGAGAGGGGATAATCACCGTAATACAGCGGTTTAATCCCTCACCTGCCCCATTCCTCACCTCAACAGGAAAAAACAGGCAGAATAATCCGAAACTCACAGCAAATACAACTGTGAGTATTTTTTTTACAATTTTCATAACATCACCCGATTAATCATATTATTAAACGTAAACGATTATTCGGAGGTTGCTAATGTTTAATAAATTAACTGATAAATTCAATGCCACATTCTTTGAAGAAGCCGGAATTCACATTGCAGGGAATCGGGAAATAATACTGGAAAATTGCCGTAGAATCGAGGAATGCAGCGATGTGCTGATGTCCGTTGCCTGCGGAAAATTGCTCGTTCACATCTGGGGAAATGACCTGCGGGCCTTTGACTACAAGACGGGAGGGCTTGTAATTCGTGGAAAAATCGCCCAGATTGAGCTGGAAGAAAGGAGCCGCAAATGAAAAATCAGTTCCGTGGCTGTGTGAAAATCAACGGAAAGGGCAAAAATCTCTATGGCTTTGTAAATACCCTCCACAGCCGAAAAATCCCGATTTTCAGCCAATACATCAAGGGCGGAGTTCTCTCTGCGGAGATTTACCACGGCAGCCTTGACGATGTCCGTGAGGCTGCGGAGGAATGGGGAATTGAGCTGACGCACTTTGAATACGGCACAATTTCGGAAAATATCCGCCGCAGAAAGGGCAGATTTGGCTTAATACTGGGAATTATCCTCATTCTCGGAGCGTCTTTTTACTTTTCAAGCATAATCGTCACCATTGACATTCAGGGAAACGAAACGGTCAGCGACGGAGTTATTCTCAATGCCCTCGGTGAAATCGGCATCGAGGAGGGTACGAATTTCGGGCAGATTGACTATATCTGGAGCGAAAATCAGCTTCGGCTAATGCTTGACAAAATCGCTTGGGTGGGAATGCACCGCACAGGGCATCGGCTTGTGGTGGAGGTTACAGAGGTGGTTGAAAAGCCGAAAATGCTCATTGAGCGTGTCCCCTGCAACGTGGTTGCCGCCCGTGAGGCTGAAATCGTCAGCGTTCTTGTTCGTGACGGTCAACTGATGCATATGGTCGGGGACTACGTTTTTGAGGGGGATATGCTCATAAACGGCATCACTACTGACCAAAACGGAACTGTGGTTAAACATCACGCCATGGGTGAGATAATCGGCAAATACACAGAAACTGTCGAATTTTCGGGAACTTTTACAAATGAACAACTGCTCCCCACAG
>CALFMA010000490.1 GCA_937880065.1 uncultured Ruminococcus sp. | reverse complement strand
TTTCTGCAAGCTGTTCTCTGGTATACCCTAAAAGTTCTCTTTGGGCTCTTATTCTGGAGCCTGTTTTTTTGTAATCAAGTTCTTTCATGTTTTAATTATCTCCTTGTTTGCGTAGTTAATACTATAATTGTATATGATAACAGGAAAAATATAAATAAACAATAAGCGTTGACAAAAGAGAACTATTAGTGTATAATATAGTAGGAAGATGCGGAATAATCTTGTAAATTATTTGTTTAATTTACAATTTATTTCGTAATAATTGATAAAAATAGTTGAAAAAGTGATAAAAATATGTTATAATGTTTGTATCTGGTAATATTGTTTTTTATATCACCAATAGATAAAAGGAAATATGAGTATGTCATACATAACAACAAAATTACAGCCATTAAAAAGCTATCCGACTTATCAATTCTATGCGAGGGTTGATTCAAAGTCGTTGGATTTGCAGTGTACATTCAAGATATGTATTCTTGAAACATTCAAATGGCTGAGAGCAAGACTTAAAAAGTTTAGTGATCTTCCTGAGGGAATGTTAACACCTGAACCTGAAAACTATGCTGATTTTTCAGATGATTCCATAATTTCTTTCAGCTATTCCAATGGATTAAGCGTTGATGTTGTATACATCGAGAAAAAAGGGGTATGGTCATTCAGAATGACAGAATCGGATATAGGTGCTAATATTGGTAAGGAAAACGAAAGAAAACCTGTTCAGGGAAGAACATTCAGTACTGAAATAGCTTTTTTAAAGCAGGGAGATTACATAGAAGCAGGAGTACGAACTATATGTTCTGAACCTTCTGATACTACAGCAGATTGCGAAGTTTTTCGTCCGACTGTTGTAAAAGCTCTTGCTGATAATGCAAATATACGTTTAATGCAAAGCGGTTTTATTCTTAATAAAAAGCCTCTTGAAATAAACAGTAAGTCTGATTTAGAGAGGTTTTTCGGAATTTATGAGGATAATTCTCTTAACTTTCCAATTGTTCTTGTTGCTGACAGCGAAACGGAGATAAAAGAAATTGATATTGAAAAGATAAGTACATTAAATAAGACGTTTAGTGCTGCGAATTGTTTTTCAGCTGTTAATGTTACATTGGAAAATAGTAATCCGAACCTTAAAAATATTTCCGAATTTATTCCTGACAAACGAAAAAAGTCCAAGGATAAGCCAAAAGAAACAATAAGGACTGAAAAAGTAAAACTTCCTGTATTTGATTATGTTGAATTGGCAAGAGGGCTTGTAGGTTTTGCAGTTGTTGTATTTGCTGACGATGGGTATTTCAAGCAGATTTCAAACAAAACTCATATTAATCTCAGCTATGGCGATATTGTTGTTATAAGCCGAAAAAATATTATTGAACGCTATTCGTATAAAGATTATCATAATGATATGAGTGGTTTCCTTAAATCTTTGCGATATGAAATAAATTCTATGCCAAAGAGAAAACAGTATGATTTTGGAAATGTACTGTTTCATTCTGACGCTAAGCTAAAAGAATATCATACAAAAAGACATGAAACAACATCATTAGAGGAAGAATGTCGTATATATCGTCTTGAAAATGCTGAATTGAAATCACAGATAAAGGATATATCGCAGTATCATACGGATATGCAGCAAACAACTGAATCTCTCAGAACAGCGTTGAAAAAGATTGACTCATTGCAGAAAGAACTTGAAACCTGTGAAACATTATACAAAGAAGCTTTATCTAACAATGAACAAAAAGAATCAGCGTATCAAAAAAATGCTGAATTGATTTCCTTTTATAAAAAGCAAATAGAAATAGCAGCGTTATTTCCAACCGAAAAAGATAAAATTTGTGATTGGATTGAAAATAGTTTTGCTGAAAATATAGTATTAACGCAGCGTGCCAGAGCAGAAATGCGAAAATTCAGCGGAAATCTCGATATATCATCATTCTGCGATGGTATTGTATATATGAACAGTTATGCAAAATACAGAAAGCACGAAATTTCTGAAATTGAGTTGCAGTTATATGCTGAACGAAATAACTGGGAAGTTCAAAACTGCGGCAAGGAAACTATAAAGATGAGAAAATCAGATTATACAGTAACATATGAGAATGAGCAGTATATTCTTGATTTGCATATAAAACATGGAGTAAAAGCAGAAGAACTTTTACGTATATATTTTTGCTGGGATGAAAAACGGCAGAAAATACTTATAGGTTCAATGCCGGGACATCTTGCTACAACAAGACAGGGAACATGAGTGGAGGTTAATATGTCGATTTTCGATGGTGATAGATCGCCTATAAATATTCCTTTTCCTACAATGGGCGGATTGTTTTTCTGGGAAGAACTTGATTGTCAAAAAGGATATACATTGCAAAAACACGTTATTGAAGGTCATTGTAGAATCCTTGACTCTGATGATATAAGAGTTGCTTGGGGAACAGAAATTCAGATGCGAGCTAAATTCCGTGAGCTTGTTGATCCCGACCGACACGCTGAATATGGGGATATAATAGGTGTACATAGAGGACTGTACGATCATTATGGTGTGTATGAAAGTGATGAGGTAATATACCATTATGCTGCTGAAAATGGAGATTTTGGCAAAGCCTGCATACATATTACGACACTTGAAAAGTTTATCAGAGAATCCGGAAATTATTTTGTACTTGAATTTCCGGAAAACTATGGAACACCTGCTAAAGTTGAAATGCCAGTCGAAAAAAGTATCATTGCTTATCCCGTTGATATTACAAGAGAGATTAAAGAATTAGCGTATCACTTATATACACCTTCTGAAACAATTGAACGTGCCAGAAGTAGATTAGGAGAAGATAAGTACAATTTGATCGTAAATAATTGTGAGCATTTTGCAATATGGTGCAAAACAGGTATACACGAATCACATCAGGTTAATGGATTAATTGATATTTTATCCAATGTTATTGTAAAGTGTTGATGTTGATTTGCTCCGATTTATTTTGGAAAAACAATAGAAACTGTGTTTGGAGATGAAGAAATGTCTAAAGCGATTATAAATATAACCAATACTAAGTGTTGTGCATTCTGCAAATATTGGTGGGATCCGACTTGTAAATATATTATGCCTAATATCAATAATCAGTGGTATTATGAAACTACCGCTCAATGTCGTTGCATTAAAAAAGGGCATGATACATTTGCTCACTCAAATTGCAGTATGTATCGGTTAAAGATTGAAATCTGAAATTAATTAAGCCCTCTTGGAAATTTAAATCTGAGAGGGCTTAGCAAATTGAAAATATATTTTATGCTAATCCCTAAAATGTTAGTAGACAAAGATGATGAGCAGAAATGATGTATGTCAAGGCGGACGACGAAAGCATACTGTCGTATGGTGAGG
>CALFMA010000489.1 GCA_937880065.1 uncultured Ruminococcus sp. | reverse complement strand
GGCTTATGAAAGACGATGCGGTTTTTATCAACGGCGGAAGAGGAAGCCTTGTTGACCAGGAAGCTCTGCTCAAAGTTATGGCGGAAGGAAAATTTTTCGGGGTCGGGCTTGACGTAACAACTCCCGAAAATCCAAAGGATGCCGATTTTGCAGTTCAGGCAGCTTACTATGAGGGTATCTGGGATGCAATTTATGCACATAAGGACAATATTTCAGCTGTTATTCTCTGGGGTGTAACTGATGACCAGAGCTGGAGAGCTAAACAGCATCCTCTCCTCTTTGACGCTGACTACAAGGCAAAGGAATGTTTCAAGTCAATTGTTGACGGCTATGAGATGCCCGATGTAATTCCTACAAATCCCCCTGTAACTCCTACAGAGCCTACTACAAAGCCTACTACAGAGCCTACTACAGCACCCACTACAGAGCCTACAACTGCTCCCGATGATATTGAGCCATCAGCTCCAATCATTGATGAGGACGTACTCTGCGGTGACGCTAATGTTGACGGCAAGGTTACAATTGCCGATGCTGCTACAATTTATCAGTATATGGCAAACTCCGACAAATACAAACTTTCCGCTAAAGGAATGGCTAACGCTGACTGCTTCAACACCGGTGACGGTATTACAGCAAGTGACGGACTTGCAATTCAGAAATATGACGCAAAGCTTATTTCAAAGCTTCCCGAAACAGTATAAATCTTTCAAACCGCATAAAGCCTTGTGCTTTATGCGGTTTTTTCTGTTCTCCTATTGACAAGAGGAAATTTTTATGATATAATATGCAATATATTGCATATTAGGAGATGATTATAATAAATAACGCTGATGTATTTGAAATGATTGAGCATAAATATGCCCTTTTCGGCTTGTTTTTTGCATTTCACAACCGCTTGCAGGCTACAGGCGATTCCTTTTACGAAGAAATTACCTGCAAACAGTTTTTTCTTATGGCTTGTATGAATTTATTTTCCGATGAACCGCCCACTATGAACGATTTAGCGAAAACCATGGGCTGCTCACGGCAGAATGTTAAACAGATAGTGAAAAGCCTTGAAAATAAGGGATTTTTGCAGATTTCCCAGAATGAAAATGACAAGAGGAAACAGCAGATTTTTATGACGGAAAAGGCATTTTCTATGGCTGAAAAATACCGTAAAAAAGAAACTGAATTTATGGATATGCTGTTCAGCGGAATTTCAGATGAAGAAATTGACAGCACCTATTCGGTAATTTCAAAAATTGAAAATAATCTGAAATCATATGGAGGTAATAAAAATGAGTAAAACGGCAGTAATTTACAATTCACAGACAGGCTTTACAAAGCGTTATGCAGGTTGGATTAGTGAGGCACTTTCCTGCGAATGTTTCGAACTGAAAGCGGTAAAAAACAAGGATTTCAAAGATTACGACAGAATTATTTTCGGCGGCTGGGCTTGTGCTGGAAGTGTCAGCAAAATCAAATGGTTCAAGGGAAAAATGAAAGACTGGGAGAATAAAAAGCTTGCGGTATTCTGCGTTGGCGGAAGTCCAAATGATAATCCCGAACTGGAAAAGGCTATGAAATCATGGTTTACCGAGGAAGAACATAAGAATGTTGCAGTTTTTTATTGTCAGGGCGGCTTTGACTATGACAAAATGTCTTTAGCGTCACGACTTATGATGAAAGCCTTTGTTTCGGCTCTGAAAGCAAAAAAAGACCAGTCAGAAGAAGAAAAGGTAATGGCGGAAATGATTTCAAAATCCTATGATATTTCAGACAAAAAATATATTCAGCCTATTTTGGAATGGGCTGAAAAATAGCGTTTATCTGTAATTTTTTCCATTCCTGTGTAATTTATTTGATATTTATATTACATAACAATTACATCTTTGTTAAAATACAACATTTTATATTGACTTTATCGAATTAATATGCTATCATATACACAACAAATATAACTCACAGGAGGGAATTCATATGAAAAACAAATCAAAATTACTTATACCCATACTTATAAGTTCACTTCTTTTTACAGGCTGTGGTGCAAACGAAAAAGCCGATGTAAATGAAAGTATAAGATATGACAATGCGGCAGAGGAATATTACGAAACTCCGCAAGAAAACTTTGATGATGCGGAAATTGCCCAAGGCGAATCTGCGGAGATTTCGGGCGATTCTTCAAGCAGCGAGGAGAAACCTGTCAACACTTCAAAAATGGTAATCCGCAAGGAAATGCTCGTCTATTCCTGCAATATGACAGTTGACGTTCTCGACTTTGACACCGCTATAGATAATCTGAGAGAAAGCCTTGATACCTATGGTGCGTTCCCCGAACACGAAAACTATACCGACGGAAAATCCTCTGACAAGTGGGTTTATGATGATGTTAAAAGCTGGAAAACCTACAATGCTACTCTCCGTGTTCCAAGTGAGGATTATGATGAATTCTGCGATTATATCGCAAATCTCGGCGATTTAAGAAGTAAAAAAGCAAGCGTAGATAACCTCACAAGAGAATACAACGACTTATCCACAACTCTTGAAATTTATCAGGCTAAAGAACAGAGATATATTGAATTGCTGGCGGAAATTGATGATAAAGCAACTGCAATTGCCGTTGAAAATGAACTTACAAATATTCAGATTGAAATTTCAAAGCTGACAACCCGTATGAATGAAATTCAGACAGATGTTGCCTATTCCTACGTTCATCTCACAATTAACGAAGTCCGTGAATATGTAGAAGATGAGCCTGTTGAGGAAGAACCCGACACATTTTTTACACGTCTGAAAAATACTGTTTCTTCATCGGCAAAGGGATTTCTTTCCGTTATGGAATCGCTGCTTTTTGCATTGATTTATCTTCTCCCTCACGCAATTGTAATCGGACTTTTTGTTTTTGCAATTGTTTCAATTGTGAAGTTTTTCAAAAAACGCAAAATGAAGAAATATCAGAATTATAATCCTACAATGTCAAATCCCGTCAATACTCCGATTTCACCTGCAAAAAATCCTACACCACAGACAACAGCTCCCGTAAATAATCCAACTCCCACAACAAAAACAACTCCAACAAAAAATTCAACTGAAACAAAAACAACAGCAGTTGATGAAAATACCGATAAATAGCCAAAAAGCTGTGCAGAAAATTCTGCACAGCTTTTTTATATTCCGTTTCCTATTCTTTCAACCTTCATAAGATTTGTAGTTCCCGAAACTCCAAGAGGTACGCCTGCGGTAATTGCCACGAGGTCGCCGTCCTCCACAAGACGATGTTCCTCAGCCGCTTCTACAGCTGCCGCAAAAAGCTCATCTGTGCTGTTCTTTTCGTCAATGATATAAGGCACTACGCCCCAGCTCATATTCATCTGGCGGCATACAACCTCGCTCATTGTACAGCTGATAATAGGACAGCATGGACGGTATTTCGATATAAGTCTTGCAGTCTGACCGCCAAGGGATACAGTTATAATTGCACTTGCGTCAAGGTCATGGGCAGTTGTAACTGTAGCGTGGGCAATTGCCTCCGCAATACTTCCCTCAGGATTAGAACGACGCTCTGCAAAACGTCCCTTATAGTCAATGTGATTTTCTGTATTTTCAGCAATAAGTGCCATTGTCTTTACAGCTTCAACAGGATATGCACCTGCGGCAGTTTCTCCCGAAAGCATAATTGCACTTGTTCCGTCATAAATAGCATTTGCCACATCGGTGATTTCCGCACGTGTTGGACGGGGATTTGTAATCATTGATTCAAGCATCTGTGTAGCTGTAACCACCTGTTTTCCTGCGTGATAACCCTTTTTAATGAGAGTTTTCTGAATTGCGGGAATCTGCTCAAATGGAATTTCTACACCCATATCACCACGGGCAACCATTATTCCGTCAGCGGCTTCAAGGATTTCGTCAATATTCTCAACACCGTCGCTATTCTCGATTTTCGCAATAATACGCACATCAAACCAGCCAAGGCTGCGTGTGAATTTTCTGAGATAATTTATATCTGCGGCTGTTCTTACAAAGCTTGCCGCAATGAAGTCGAAGCCCATTTTGGAGCCGAATTCCAAGTCGTCCATATCACGCTCGCTGAGGTATGGCATCGAAAGCTTTACTCCGGGTACGTTGATACCCTTATTATTTGAAAGAACTCCTCCGTGAATAACACGGCATACAATATCGGTCTGTGTTACCTTTTCAGCAACAAGCTCCACCACACCGTCATTTATGAGAATTTTTGTACCGATACTCACATCTCTGGGAAGTTTTTTGAAGCTTACACTTCCGATTTCAGCTGTACATGGTACATCATTTGTGGTGAGAGTATAAGTATCGCCGTCGAAAATCTCCACAGGCTTATTATCCACAAATTTTCCAAGACGAACTTCAGGACCTTTTGTGTCAAGAAGTGTAGCAATGGGTAAATCCAGTTCCTTGCGAAGCTTTTCTATCTGGCGGAAACGCTTTTCATGAGTTTCATAATCGCCGTGGGAAAAGTTAAATCTTGCTACGTTCATACCTGCAAGCATAAGCTCACGCATGATGTTTTCGTCATCTGTTGCAGGTCCGATAGTGCATACAATCTTAGTCTTTCTCATAATGTCCTCCGTTAGTTAAGCTTTGTAATCTTTGCAAAATTCGCCATAATCTTCTTTGTGCCGACTTTATCAAAGGCAATTTCAAGCATATAGTCATTTGACGCAGGTGTTGCGGAAATTATAGTTCCCTCGCCGAAAATCTTATGGGAAACTCTCTCCCCTGCCTCATATGTGGTATTTGTTGCCTTTACAGCAGTCTGTCTTTTTGCCATTGCAATCTGCTGCTGCAAGCTGAGGGACTGCACTTCCGTTACGGAATTGTCGTGCATATCCTTATTTTTTGTATAGTTATCCTGCTTTATGTAATGCTCCTTGCCGATTTCACGGATAAAGCGTGATGTGACATTATGCTGTGTCTGTCCGAAAATCATTCTTCTTCCTGCACTTGTCACATAAAGCTGCTTTTTCGCACGGGTAACCGCAACATATGCAAGACGGCGTTCCTCCTCCATATCGTCCTCATTGTCAAGAGAGCGTGAGCCTGGGAAAATTCCGTCCTCCATACCGATAAGGAATACATTGTCAAATTCAAGTCCCTTTGCGGAATGGATTGTCATAAGCATAACCTTGTCACGTCCGCCGTCATCTTCGTCGGCATCGGTAAACAATGCAGTTTCTTCAAGAAATCCGCCTAAAGTAGGTTCGGTTGATTCTTCCATATAGCGGAGAATTGATGTGCGGAGTTCCTCTACGTTTTCAACCTTGTTATCGCCGTTTTCCTGATTTTTCAGATATGTGAGATAACCTGTTTTTGTGAGAACTGCGTCAAAAATCTCATCAAGAGGAGAAGTTTCAACCATATCAATAAGTTCGCCGAACATTTCAGCCGCAGCCTTTAAAGCTGTAACCTTTTTAGACAATGGTGCAAACTGGTCGCAATCTCTCATAACCTCATAGGGAGAAATTTTCAAATCACGGCTTATATCGTCAATAAGTGCAACCGTTGAATCACCTATTCCCCTTTTTGGCTCGCTGATAATTCTTCTGAAACGAAGCATATCATTGGGGTTATTTATAAATGCAAGATATGAAGTAATATCCTTGATTTCCTTGCGATCATAGAAACGCATGCCGCCGTAAACTCTGTAAGGAATATCAGCCTTGACCAATGCTCTTTCAACAATATTTGACTGAGCATTCATTCGGTAAAGTATTGCATTTCTGCTGTATGAGCCGTGCTTTTCATAGTCGGCTTTAACTGTTTTCACGATGAAATTAGCCTCATCATTTTCATCAGCCGCTTTGTACCAAATAATTTTTTCGCCCTGCTCACCATTTGTCCAAAGGGATTTTTCCTTACGTCCCATATTGTTTGAAATAATGGAATTTGCGGCATCAAGTACAGTTTTTGTTGAACGGTAATTCTGTTCAAGGCGGATTACTGCCGCACCCTCAAACTGCTCCTCAAAGCCGAGAATATTCTCAATATTCGCACCTCTGAAACGGTAAATACTCTGGTCGTCATCACCTACAACGCAGAGATTTTTATGCCCTGCGGAAAGCTGTGAAACAAGTCTGAACTGAACGTGGTTTGTATCCTGATACTCGTCAACCATTATGTATTTATAGCGGCTGCGGTATTTTTCAAGCACCTCCGGGAACTTATCAAAAAGTTCCACAGTTTTGCAGAGAATATCGTCAAAATCAAGAGCGTTTGCAGTTCTAAGACGCTCCATATAAAGCTTGTAGATACGTGCAACAACCTTTTTGCGGTAGTCAATTCCTGCATCTTCAAGCAAGCGGAACACATTTTGCATTGTTCCTTGACTAACCCCTATATGATAAGCCAAATCCGCTTTTGAGGGTAATAAGTAGTACGGATGTATTTTACCACACTCCAATGACATCTGAATCCAATTTTTTATCCATTCCAAAATTTTTTCAACCTTGTTTTCATTTGGTTGAAAATGATGAATATGCGGCGACATGTCCGCAACAGTAATTTTGTGATAATCCTTTTTTTCCATATCCGTTATTATTGATTATATCGCAAAAATAAAAAAACAAGCGGTGTGATTTTTCACACCGCTTGCCTAAACACTTCTAAAGAGCATTAACTATTTTGCGTTAACAACTTCTTTGAATTTTTTACCAGCTGAGAAAACAGGAACTGTTTTAGCAGGGATTTTAATTTCTTTACCAGTTTGAGGGTTTCTACCATTTCTAGCAGCTCTCTTACGTGGTTCGAAAGTACCAAAACCAACTAAAGTAACTTTTTTACCTTTAGAAACTGTTTTTTCAACTGTTTCGATTAAAGCTGATAATACTTCGTTAGCTTCTTTTTGAGTAACTTTAGCTTTTTTTGAAATTTCTTGTACTAATTCTTCTTTGTTCATAGTATTTAAACCCCTTTTCTTATCTACATTTCCTATTATATTTGAATTTCAAATTATAGCAAGTCTTTTTTTTAAGTTTTTTTCATCTGCCTATTGACAAAGTTGGAAAATTATGGTATACTATATAAAAATAGGAGGAAAACATGGAGAATATAGAAGTAATGTTCAGTAGTGAAAGACATGACTGGGCTACACCACAAGATTTTTTTGATGAATTAGATTGGAATGCTGATATTGGGTTTGATGAAGCTGGAGGAACAAGTAGTAGTGAACATATAGAAGCAGAGATTGCAATGCATGAGAAGAACATAGCTCAAATTGAACACCAGTTGGAATACATCAACGGTGCAATTAATAGAACAATTTTGGAGCAACGACTTATAGAAGAACAATATGCAATCAAAAGATTGCGGAACATGCTTAATTATAAATGATATAGGGAAATAAAACGTCTCTTGAAACGAAAGAGAAATCTATATGACAGACCAACAAATTGTTAATAATCTAATTATTGGCGACCACCACGTAATAAAGGACTTCTTCTTTGTGCGCTGCAAGCCGATGCTGATATACATTGGACAATACTTTTGTCAGTATAAATATACTCCGGAGGAACTTATAGGGGAATTCTATGAGTTCCTCTCGGCTGATGATTGGC
>CALFMA010000488.1 GCA_937880065.1 uncultured Ruminococcus sp. | reverse complement strand
GTGTCAGAAGCTGAGGATACAGCTTTTTCAAATCCTGTTCCCCAGTCACTTCAGATTGGCGATGAATATTTCACAGGATGCACCCTTATAACAGACGGTACTCTTGCAGGAATGGGCGGCTATGGATTTGCCAAAGAAGCAATCTACGGCGGAACTGAATATAATCTTGCAGCTGTTACAACTGTAAAGCAGAACAGCACATTTGGCAATCTTTCTCCTTATGAGATTATCAAGCAGAAAAAGCCGACAGCTTTGTATCTTATGTTTGGTGCAGAAATCGAAACAACTGAGGTTGATGCAGTTATTTCAGAATATTCAAAGCTTATTAACAGCTTGAAATCAACTGTTCCTGATACAAAAATATATGTTATGGAGTTTCCGCCTGTTATTTATGATACAGATGAACTTTCAAATGAAAAGATAAACGACTTTAACAGCAAATTGATTAATATGTGCAATGATGCAGAGATTTACTGTATTGATACAAATACAGCACTTAAATCTGAATCGAGCAAGCTGGACGAGAAATACTGGTCTTACGAAACCCTTTCACTTTCAGAGGCGGGATATAATAAAGTTGTTGAGTATATACTCACTCACATTGTGCAGTAATTATTGCAGCTATTACTATATGTTGTGACGAACACAATATATTGTGTTTCTGTCACAGCGTTGACACAAATATTGCAAATGTCGTAATATCGGCGAAAATGTCGGATTGCGGTAAAAGTATAGTGCAGATTGTATAAAAACTCAAAAGGATTAAACATTCTCTATTGTGTAATTGTACAATTGACAAAAAGAAAATTTTGCATTATACTAATATATAACGACAATAAATAGAAGTAGATATTAACAAGGGAGATACAATATATTGTGTTGGAGGTAAGTTGAAATGATTATTCATATTATTAAGAGGGACAGACGAAAAGTTCCCTTTAATGTGGAGAAGATAGCAAACGCTATTTTCAAGGCAGCCCAGTCCTGCGGCGGTACAGATATGTCAACAGCCATGGAAGTTGCCGCAGAGGTATGCAGTCTTTATGAAAAAACAAACGGCAGTAAAATCCCTACCGTTGAAGAAATACAGGACCTTGTAGAAAAGGTTCTCATTGAAAAAGGTCACGCTAAAACCGCCAAGGCATATATTCTTTATCGTTATGAGAGAACACGTTCAAGAGAGATGAAAACAAATCTGATGTGCGTTCTCAATGAATTGACATTCAGCGATGCAAAGGATAGCGATATCAAGCGTGAAAATGCCAATATCGACGGCGATACAGCAATGGGTACAATGCTGAAATATGGCTCTGTATCCGCTAAGGAATACTATGGAATGTACGTTCTCGACCCGAAACATTCCAAGGCACACCGCAATGGCGATATTCACATTCACGACCTTGATTTTTATACTCTTACAACTACCTGTACACAGATTGACCTCATAAAGCTTTTCAATAACGGATTTTCAACAGGTCACGGATTTTTAAGACGACCTAACGATATTTCAAGCTACTCCGCCCTTGCTTGTATTGCAATTCAGTCAAACCAGAATGACCAGCACGGCGGTCAGAGTATTCCTAACTTTGATTATGGTTTAGCACTTGGTGTTGCTAAAACATTCATTTCAGAAGTTGCAAGAATTTCAGATATTCTTTTTGACGGAAAAGATATTTCATCAGTTAAGGAAGAACTCAAGAATTATGTTTCAGATAAAGAACATATCCTTGATGACGAAGGCATTGCATTTACAGAAAAGACTCTTTGCGATAAACTCGCTGTCGGGGGCGATATCGTTCTGTCTGACACCCTCGAGAGCGATCTCGTGGTAGCGG
>CALFMA010000487.1 GCA_937880065.1 uncultured Ruminococcus sp. | reverse complement strand
AATGATATTTGTCATAGAAAGTTCGCCGTGAGGGAGGTTTTTAGAGGTTCCCTAATGTAGGGTGATTCTATGAAAGATTTTTTAAAAGCATATAAGCTTTATTTTAAAACGACATTCAGTCCGGGATGTGCAGTATTGGGAGTAATACTTATGCTGTTTCATTTTTTGTCGGTATTTGCGCTTGGCTGGGCACATTTAAAAGAATCGAAAACAGAAACGGTAATGTTTTCAGTACTTCTGGTGTTACATTTCTTTGGCATATTATTTTTCCAGAGATACAATAAAATGCTGCAAAATAAGGTGTTCTTTTCCTTTAAGAATGCAAAGCTGTATTATACAGTAATACCAATGGCGGTTGTAGGCTCGTTTTTTCTGATTGTTGATATTATCAGCTTTATAATGTCACTTTGTCTTTGCGGAGGAGAATTTGCAGGAGATTTGCTTGTGTTTTATTCAGCAGGAACAGTTTTAATGACATTATTCCACGTAACGCAGGAACTGCCCAAACTCAGCGGATTAAGCGCACTTGCTGTTATAAGTACAGTGATGATAAGTCCGCCTGCAATTTGCTATGCAAGTGGAATTAAATACGGACTTGGGTTTTCATTAGGAGTTGATATTCTCATATCACTTGGAAATTATATTGTAGGAGCAGCTTTAATAATCGGCATTATGACCTTATGGTGGAATAAATCGGGAAGAAGTCTTGAATTTGTTGAAAAGGATATATGGGGATTCAGAAAGCGTAGAAGATAAAAAATACCGCACATTTTGAAGATGTGCGGTATTTTTTGCGAGATACCTTCAAGCAGTATCCATTCTGTAGCCTACGCCAAGCTCATTTATTATATAGCAGTCATTACCCGGTGTTGCACCTAATTTTTTGCGTATGTTAGCCATATTTACCTGAAGCTTCTTTTTGCTTCCGTAATCATTATATCCCCAGATTGCCGAAATAATTGCAGAGTAAGTCATAACTTTTCCGCAATGCTCGGAAAGAAGTGCAACGATATTATATTCCGTCTGTGTAAGCTTTATTTCGGAATTGTCAAGAAATACCCGTCTTGAATCATAGTCGATTGTAAGCCTGTCAAGAACGAATTTTTCCGACGGATTAAGGGAATTGCCAATACGGCGGACATTTCTCAGAGCTGACCGTATTCTTGCAATAAGTTCCGCCGAACCGAAAGGCTTTGTTACATAATCATTTGCTCCCAGTTCAAGAGCGTCAACCTTGTCTTTTTCATCTGAACGTGCCGAAAGTACAATAATCGGGAAACTGCTTTCCTTGCGTACTTCACGGATAAACTCAATTCCGTCTGAATCGGGAAGCCCTAAATCAAGAATTATAAGGTCAGGTCTGTGGGAATTGAACATAAGAATTCCCCCTGCACAGCTTTCCGCTGTAATCGCTTGAAAGTCGTTTGCTTCGAGAAGTGCAGTTATAATATTTCTTATGTTGTTTTCATCTTCAACTACAAGAATTTTATACTTGTTATTCATCACAATTCTCCTCATTATTGAGGCTGAAGCTGAATACTGCTCCGCCATTTTTGGGGGATTCCGCAAAAATTTCGCCGCCGTGAGCTTTGATAATTGTTGCACAAACGGAAAGTCCGATTCCCGAATTTATTTTTGTATCCGTAGGTGCAGTTCCTCCACCGCAGCCTGTAAAAATTGTTTTAAGCCTTTCCGCATCTATACCGCAGCCATTATCGGAAATTTCAA
>CALFMA010000486.1 GCA_937880065.1 uncultured Ruminococcus sp. | reverse complement strand
GATTCGCAATCTAGGTTTTATGAACTGTAATAGCAATGAGGGCGACAATGTTGGTTTGCAGCAGGGAAATGATCATATCTGTGGCGTACTCGTCCATTCGTTCCTGTTCCCGGAGCATCTTCTGCAAGATGGACACAATATTGAATTTGTAACGGATATCCCGTTAAAATGCAAGTAAAAAAATCGATATCCTCTCCTGAGGAGCAGGATGCAATACAGGTTATGACTGTTCATAAAGCAAAAGGCCTTGCATTTGAGGCAGTTATAGTTCCTTATTTCAGTTGTATGCTCGATCATTCCCCAAGAAAAGCACCTATATTGTGGAGCAATGCTGCTGGTGAATTGTTCGGATATGACGGTCCGTTGCCTGTAAAATACCTCCAGAGTCTGAAAGATACTCTGTTCTCGAGGTCGAGAGCAATCTTCTCAGCAACGAGCTGTGAGTCCATATCAGGCTGCTTAACTTCGATGATGTTAACGAATACCTGCTTGTTCATCATCTTTTCAAGCTGAACTCTGAGCTTCTCTATTTCAGCGCCCTGTCTGCCGATAACGATACCGGGCTTAGCGCAGTGAATGTGGATTCTTACCTTATCGGCAAAACGCTCGATTTCGATTCTGGGAACACCTGCTGCATACAAGCTCTTCTTAATGAAGTTACGAACGTTGTAGTCCTCAACAAGAGTGTCGCCGAAATCTGCCTTGTTGGCATACCAGCGTGAATCCCAATCTTTAATAACGCCGACACGAAGACCGTGCGGATTAACCTTCTGTCCCATTAATCAGACCTCCTTGGGATTATTCTTTTTCTTTAAGAACAACTGTGATGTGTGATGTTCTCTTGAATACTCTAAATGCTCTGCCCTGTGCTCTGGGTCTTATTCTCTTCATGATAGGTCCGGGTGTTACAAAACACTCAGCAACATAAAGATTGTCACCGTCCATGCTGAAGTTGTTAACAGCATTAGCCTGAGCAGATTTTACAAGCTTTGAAACGATAGGACTTGCAGCCTTAGGAGTAAGATCCAAAGCAGCTAAAGCCAGATCAACGGGCTTGTTTCTGATGAGATCGAGAACGATCTGCACCTTTCTGGGTGATATACGAGCATTTCTTAAATAAGCTCTTGCTTCCATCTATATCTCCTCCTTCCGCTTATTTCTTACCGTTGTTAGATGTCTTGGAGCCTGCATGGCCCTTGTATGTTCTTGTAGGTGCGAACTCGCCGAGCTTGTGACCTACCATATCCTCTGTTACATATACCGGAACGTGCTTGCGACCGTCGTGTACAGCGAATGTGTGACCAACGAAGTCAGGGAAAATTGTAGATGAACGGCTCCATGTCTTGAGAACCTTCTTCTCGCCTGCCTCATTCATAGCAACGACCCTCTTCAGGAGAACTTCCTGGACATAAGGTCCCTTTTTGATACTTCTACTCATTTATCAAGTTCCTCCTTTCAGATTACTTGCCGTTGCGGCGCTTAACGATGAACTTATCAGTTCTGTGATTCTTCTTACGTGTCTTGTAACCAAGAGCAGGTTTGCCCCAAGGTGTAACAGGGCCGGGTCTTCCGATAGGTGACTTACCTTCACCACCACCGTGTGGGTGATCGCATGGGTTCATAACAGAACCACGAACAGTAGGTCTCCAACCCATGTTTCTTACACGACCAGCCTTACCGTAGTTTACGTTCTCATGGTCGATGTTTGAAACCTGACCAACTGTAGCCTTACAGTTTACAGGAACCTTTCTCATTTCACCGGAAGGAAGTCTTACGAGAGCGTACTTGTCTTCCTTACCCATGAGCTGAGCCTGGTTACCGGCACTTCTTACGAGCTGAGCGCCCTTGCCGGGATAAAGCTCGATAGCGTGGATAAATGTACCAACAGGAATATCGGAAAGCTTGAGAGCGTTACCGGGCTTGATATCAGCCTCAGAACCTGACTCTACCTTATCGCCAACTTTAAGTCCGTTGGGAGCAATGATATATCTCTTTTCGCCGTCCTCGTACTGAACGAGTGCGATGAATGCTGATCTGTTAGGATCGTACTCAAGTGTGAGAACAGTAGCAACCATGTTGTCCTTGTCACGCTTGAAATCAATGATACGGTACTTTCTTCTGTTACCGCCGCCTCTGTGGCGAACTGTAATTCTGCCGTAGCTATTTCTTCCCGACTTCTTCTTCATGGGTTCGAGAAGGCTCTTTTCCGGCTCAACCTTTGACAGTACAGAGTAATCTGTTACAGTCATCTGACGTCTTGAAGGCGTCGTAGGCTTGTAGGTTTTAATAGCCATTTATTTCACTCCTTATTATAATGCGTTTTTGCGGGAGCATTACTCCCATACTTTAATCAGCAAATCTGATTAATACATACCCTCGAAGAATTCAATTGTCTTAGAATCGGGTGTAAGTGTAACGATAGCTTTCTTCCAGGAAGCTGTCATACCCTCGTATCTGCCGAGGCGCTTCATCTTGCCCTTTACGTTCATAGTAGTAACCTTGTCTACCTCAACGCCGAAGAGCTTTTCGATAGCCTTCTTGATTTCGGGCTTTGTAGCGTCCTTAGCCACTTTAAAAGTGTACTTGCCTGCCTGAAGTCCGTCCATAGACTTTTCAGTGATAACGGGCTTGATAATAATATCCTGAGCAGTTTTCATTATGCGTACACCTCCTCGATTTTTCCAACGGCATTCTTAACAACGATGAACTTATCGTAGTTGAGAATATCGTATACGTTGAGTGTGTTAACAGCAGCGGTCTTGATGCCGGGGATGTTAGCTGCACTCTTGATAACCTTTGTATCAGCCTCAGCAGTAACGATGAGTGCCTTACCCTCAACATTGAGAGCCTTGAGCATCTCAACGATTGTCTTTGTCTTGAATGTATCAAGCTCAAGAGCGTCGAGAACGATCATGTTATTGTCGAGAACCTTTGTGGAAAGAGCAGACTTCATAGCAAGTCTTCTTACCTTTTTATTGAGAGCGTATCTGTAATCTCTGGGCTTTGGTCCGAGAGCAACACCACCGTGTACCCACTGAGGAGCACGTGTGGATCCCTGTCTTGCGTGACCTGTACCCTTCTGTCTCCAGGGCTTTCTTCCGCCGCCGCTTACTTCTGTTCTTGTAAGTGTAGACTGTGTACCCTGTCTCTGGTTTGCGAGGTAATTTACTACCATAGCGTGCATAACGCCTTCGTTGGGAGTAATTCCGAATACTGCGTCATTAAGCTCTGTTTCGGAAACCTGATTTCCAGCCATATCAAATACTGAAATTGTAGACATATACGTTTCCTCCTTCCTTAAGCCTTAACGCTGTCAACGATATAAACGATTCCGCCCTTAGGACCGGGAACCGCACCCTTAATAGCGATGAGATTGTTTTCTGCGTCTATCTTAACTACTTCAAGATTCTGAACAGTTACCTGCTCAGCACCCATGTGACCTGCCATGCCCTTACCCTTGTAGATTCTTGAAGGTGAGGAGCAAGCGCCCATGGAACCTGCCTGTCTGTGAACAGGGCCTGTACCGTGAGTTTCCTTAAGTCTGTGCTGATTGTGACGCTTGATAGGACCCTGGAAGCCCTTACCCTTGCTTGTGCCGATAACATCAATTGCATCGCCAACAGCGAATGTGTCAGCCTTTACGATGTCACCAACATTGAGAGCGTCGCAGTCATCAAGTCTGAACTCTTTAAGAGTTTTCTTGCAAGCCACGTCAGCCTTGTCGAAGTGACCCTTCATAGGCTTATTAACTCTCTGAACCTTTACGTCGCCGTAGCCGAGCTGAAGTGCAGCGTAACCGTCATTTTCAACAGTCTTCTTCTGAACAACAACACAGGGGCCGGCTTCGATTACTGTTACAGGAATAACTTTTCCTGCTTCGTCGAAGATCTGTGTCATACCGATCTTCTTGCCGATAATGCCTTTCTGCATTTTCATTTCCTCCTATTAGGTTATTGGTTGATAAAAGTCTTACCAACTTGACCGGCAGATTACTGCCATTCCGTTTCCCACACGGTATTTCGGGGTAAGCTGTAATTACTTGATTTCCATTACAACGTCTACGCCAGCAGGGATTTCAAGCTTATCAAAAGCAGCAGTTGTCTTCTCTGTAGGACGAAGAACATCAATGAGTCTCTTGTGAGTTCTCATTTCGAACTGCTCACGGCTATCCTTGTACTTGTGAGTAGCACGGAGGATAGTAACGATCTCCTTGTTTGTAGGGAGCGGAATAGGTCCTGAAACTCTTGCACCGCTTCTCTTAGCTGCCTCAACAATCTTTGCAGCAGCAATATCTACTGTAGCGTGATCGTAGCCCTTGATCTTGAATCTGATTTTCTCGTTGACTGCCATTATTTTCGCCTCCTTGATTATTTTTGAGGACGTTTTGAGGGACATCACACGTTGCCGAGTGTTTCATACCCTGTCTGATAAAAAAACTCGAAAATTTCTTGTATTTTCGAGCAGACATGGTTACGGACACAAAAATAGCCTATAGGTACACTCGCAAGCTGTACCGTAAGCAATCGCACTAACTGTGTCCTTTATCCCTTTCGCCCGGTTTGAAATCGGACATACTCCACGAAAATTACCTGACATACCGCCAGCAACCTTTCGCTTCAACGCATATCTTCTTGGCAAGGTGTTTTCACACCATACTCAACGTATACTATTATATCATATTTACCGCCTAATTGCAAGCTTTCCCAAAAATTTCATTGTAGAACTTTCACGGCATTTGTTTTGTTTTTATGTGCATTTTCACAATAAGAAAGCTTTTAGCTTTTAGCCATTAGCTGTTAGCTGTTAACTTTTGTATGCCGCTATACAAAACGCATTTCCCACAAAATTAAAGG
>CALFMA010000485.1 GCA_937880065.1 uncultured Ruminococcus sp. | reverse complement strand
CTTTAAAGTTTGTTACTTTTGCCAAACTTTATTCGGAAAGATTGGCACATTAAACAATAAACTATACCGTGCCGAAGATTATTTTACTATTTCGGCACGGTATTTGTCAATACTTTTTTATTGAAATTCGATAAATTTGTATTGAGAAACAAAAATAGGGCCGGCGATACGCCGACCCATTTATCTTATTACTATGGCCTATTTTATAAACGGAACCATATACACCGGCATCATCAAAACATCCGCATCCTTCTTGAGATCCTTTGTATATACCAGATATTTATCCAAAATCCTGTCAGAATACTTTTCCACAAATACATCCAATGATTTATGTGTATTGTATCCGGAGGACTTTACCTCTATAGGACATATTTTATTTCGTTTTGAAATTAAAAAATCAATCTCGTAATTGTGTTTTGACTTCTCATTCAAAAAGGTATAATAATACAAGGCAACACCGCACAAAGCCCGACTGACGGCTTTGCACGAAATCTGCTTGCATATTTTCCGCCAGCTTGCACAGAAATCCCTTGACATACGGCAGTATGCCTGCGAAATTTCTGTACAATCTGACAAAAAATTTGACTGCGCATCTTTCGCACAAGCTCTGTGCGGTATTGTCTTAACTTTTCAAGGAGAAAATAATGGATAACGGTGAGAGAAATTATACCCGTTTCCTGCAAGGCGACAAAGAAGGTTTTATCGAACTTATTGAAGAATTTGAAAATAGCCTGATACTATTTATAAACAGCTTTGTCAATGATTATCACTATGCGGAAGAAATATCTGACGAGGTATTTCTGAAGCTTTATACAGCTAAACCAAGGTTCCGAGGAGATTGTGCTTTCAGGACGTGGCTTTATGCAATGGCTAAAAATATAGCCGTCAATTATATGAAAAAGCATAAAAAAAGCAAACTATCCTCCCTTGATGATTATTTCTATCTGTCAGATGAAACAGATATTGAAGCTGAATACATAAAATCAGAGGATAAGGCAAAACTGAACAGGGCAATTCAGCGACTGAAGCCCGAATATCTACAGGTTTTGCATCTCATATTTTTCGAGGAGCTTGATAATTCCCAAGTCGCAAGGATAATGGGAAAAACTAACAAACAAATTTCAGATATAATTTACAGGGCGAAAAATGCCCTTAAAGCAGAAATGGGAAAGGAGGATAAAAATGAACAGACTAAGAAAAAAGGCTGAATTGATTATGAAATACGGCGATAGCGTTATAGCTGAAAAACAGCGTAAAACAGCCATTATAAGGCGTACAGCCTATTCCGTTTCGGGAATTTGTGCGGCGGTAGGTATCGGTTTCAGCATATGGAATAACGATGCGATTAAAAATTCTGCCGATTTTGATAAGTATAACTCATCAAGCGTTGTTGGTAATTCCACAGAGCCTGCGGAAAGCGGTGCATTGACAATATCCTCTGAATGTACAGCTGAATGTACAGCCGAAACCACAACTTCAACTGCTGCCGATATTACTGTAAATTCTGCGGAAACAGGTGCAGCCACAACTGTTGAAATTCCCCATACCCAAAGGGTAACAGTTTCAGATATAACCACGAAAAAGACATCATCGGCAACAAGTACAACTGCCGTATATACGGAAAATACCGCCACTATCACGGAAACTCAGCTTGCGGAAACTGTAACTGTCACAAATACACAGACTACTGCAAAAGATGAGCCGATATCAATGACAACTACAAAAAAGCCGACAACAGAGGCGACTGCCTCAAAATATGAGCCGACAACAACCGGCTCCGCCATATCACCCGCCTTACCCGAAAGTGCTGTGACTCAACCGGCATGCACAGCAAATACACGTGTAACGACAGGCTCAATTGTAAGTGTGCCTAATGATACGATAACCAGTTTTGACGAAATGAATGAAATAACAAAGCCAACATCATACTCAACACAAACATCAATTTCGTTCACATCTGCGTCAACTCCCACAACAACTACCACAAGCAAAAGTCCAACCACAATTCCGGATCTCGATATTATAACAAATGGTAAAGGAGAAGTTGTCGGCATTTCATATGACGGTGTGGATTTTTATAGAAATTATGAAATAGTCGATAAGATATATGTAGATGAACGTGATAAGAGAGATTATTTAGGTGATATTAATCACAAACATCTGAATGATTGTTATGTATTTTATGTTTACGACTATAAGGAACAAGGTAAACCAGCCTTGATTTTATGTTCCCACAGGTCAGGAGATCTTAAATTATTTGTTGCGGAATAAATTTTACAGGGAGGCGTTTCCAATGGCTTTTTAACTCACACGCATATGAATTTAAATTTAAGGAGGACTCACTATGAAAAAAAGATTATTATCCCTTGCATTATCCGCAATTACAGCAATTTCATCTATATCTGCTATCACTGCAAATGCCAATGTCAGGACATGGTACACAGATTCAGAGGAATATAAAAATGTCATTGAAAATTATGATGAGTTTGATGACGGTGGATATTTCAGTCAATATGGCATAAATTACAAAGCCTACTATAATAAAAGTGAGGATGACCTTATAATAATTGACTATCCATATGACTATATTTATTATCGTGTTCCTGATGACGAAAATGCCGCTAAGGCTGTTGGCATGGCTATGCAGAATCATGAATGGAAATTCAAGAGTTCAAGTAAAATAGGAGGTGGCTATGTAGGTGTTTCAGTATCTCTTCCAAATAGTGACAAAGCCCAAAATATAAGGGATGCTGCCGAATTTGCTGAAAAACTGAAAGGCGTTACCGAACTTGTAGAATTTAAACTCGTAAACAATATTGTACATCCAACATTTATTCCAATGAAATGCAGACAGCTGACATATGCTTTTGGCGATTGGAGTGCAATTGATAGCGAGGAGTTTCTGCATTATGTCGATAAGCTTGATATTGACTATTCATTGGATTTTAGTGCAGATTATCCATATACATACTTAGGTAAAGATACAGGAACTTTTATTACATTAATACCAAATACTGAAACAACAATAAAAGAGCGTATCGCACTTGTTAAAAAAATTGAAGATGAAACAGGTACACGTATTTGCATCGGTGCTATACCGGAATCAGCTGCACCTGAAATTTCAGGGGGCGGAATAGATATGGCAAATAATGTGTTTGGAGATGCAAACAACGACAGTACAACAACAATCGCCGATGCCGCAGCTATTTTCCAGTCACTTGCTAATCCTGATAAGTACCAATTATCAGAACAGGGAAAATTCAACGCTGATTTTGCTTGCGACGGAATTACAGTTGACGATGCTGTGGCAATTCAGAAGAAACTGGCAAATATTGAATAATATTACAAAAGGGAGCGTCATGCTCCCTTTTGGCTTTGTACCCTTATGATGAAAATTTAAGGAAATTTTTATTTCAGCTATTGCATTAAATGATAAAAAGTGTTATAATATAATTTGGTATTATTTTTTAGAAAGAAGTGGTCTTTTATGACAAAAATTACAATATTTTCAGGTTTCCTCGGTGCAGGAAAAACCACACTTATAAAAAAGCTCATCAAAGAGGGTTACAATGGTGAAAAACTCGTTCTTATCGAGAATGAGTTCGGACAAATCGGCATTGACGGCGGATTTCTCAAAGATGCTGGAATTGAAATAACTGAAATGAATTCAGGCTGTATCTGCTGTAGTCTTGTAGGCGATTTCGGCAAGGCACTTGTGCAGGTTCTTGAAGAATACAAACCTGACCGCATTATTATCGAGCCATCGGGCGTAGGCAAGCTCAGCGACGTAATTGCGGCAGTTCGTAAAATAGACAGCCACGATGTTGAACTTGACGGCTTTACAACAGTAGTTGACGCTAAGAAGTGCAAGATGTATCAGAAGAATTTCGGTGAATTCTTCAACAATCAGATTGAACACGCAAGCTGTGTAATTCTCAGTCACACAGGTGGACTTTCACAGGAGAAAATCGCAGATGCAATTGAGATTGTACGCAAGTTCAACGAAACTGCTCCCATTGTAACAACTGACTGGGACGAGCTTAGCGGCAAGCAGATTGTTGATGCAATGACACAGAAGAATACACTTGAAAATGAGTTAAAGGAAATGATTGAGCATCAGCATCATCATCACCATGAGGACGGCGAATGCTGCTGCGGTCATCATCACGACCATGAGCATGAACACCACCATGAGGAGGGTGAGTGCTGCTGTGGTCATCACCACGACCACGAACATCATCACCACCACGCAGATGAAGTATTCACAAGCTGGGGTGCTGAAACTCCAAGACCTTACACAATTGAGGCAATTACAGCGGCTCTTGAAGCACTTGCAGATGAAGAAAAGTTCGGCATCGTATTAAGAGCAAAGGGAATTGTAGCAGCTGAGGACGGAAAGTGGATTCACTTTGACTATATCCCAGGCACTCCCGATGTACGTTACGGAACAGCAGAAACTACAGGCAGACTTTGTGTAATCGGCTCAAAACTCAACGAAGAAGCCGTTGCAAAGCTTTTCTGCCTTTGATTAAGGAGATAGATTATGCCTAATTTCAATCAGGAACCAATTCCCGTATTTTTATTTTTAGGATTTCTTGAAGCGGGAAAAACCCGTTTTATACAGGAAACAATGGAGGATAAGCGATTTAATTCAGGTGAAAAAACTCTTATTCTCTCTTTTGAGGAGGGAATTGAGGAACTTGATACTTCACGTTTCCCCTACAAGGGCAAAAATGTAACATTAAAGTCAATTGAAGATAAAGAGGAAATGAATATTCCTAATCTTGCACGTATTGCCTATGAATCAAGAGCAGAAAAAATCGTAATCGAGTATAATGGTATGTGGCAGGTTACGGAACTTCTGGCAAATATGCCCGATAACTGGGGTGTATATCAGGTAATGTTCTTTGCTGACGGTTCAACATTCCTCAACTACAACGCAAATATGAGAAGTCTTGTGGTTGATAAGCTGAATTTTGCGGAACTTACAGTTTTCAACCGTTTTGAAAAATCCTTTGATGTGCAGGAATTCCACAAAATTGTAAGAGGTGTAAGCCGCAGAAGCGAAATCTGCTATGAATATACAGACGGACAGGTTGCCTACGACGACATTGAGGATCCGTTGCCTTTCGACGTCAATGCGCCGATTATCGAGGAGGCTCCGATCGCAATCGAGTGCCGTGTGCGCGAGGTGATTGAACTCGGTTCGCACGATATGTTTCTGGCCGATGTGGTCAATGTGCAGGCCGACGAGGCATACATCAACCCCGAAACGGGTCGTTTCGAGTTGGAGCGTGCCCGCCCGATTACCTATATGCACGGTCATTACTACACTCTCGGTCAGCAGATTGGACGTTTCGGCTGGACCGTGCAACGCAAGCGCAAGAAGAGATAGGCTGATGCCTATTTAATAATAAACAAAACCGCGCCCCTCGCAATGAAGGACGCGGTTTTTGGTTGATTGTCGAAACGACTACTTCGCAAAAGTCATTCCGAGGCTCATTCCGTCGTACTGCTCGGCAACCTTCGATATCGCCGCAATCGACGAATTGTTCGATACGGCCGACAATCCTTTGATAATCTTCAACATCTTATCAGCCGCAAATAACAACTTCAAGTCACCACCCGACAACTGCGCCTCACCCGTGATCTTGCCGATCTTACCCGAGACGTCCTTGAGTATTACGGTAGAACCTCCCTCAATATCTATTGCTGTGTAGGGAACGCTCTGAG
>CALFMA010000484.1 GCA_937880065.1 uncultured Ruminococcus sp. | reverse complement strand
TTCGTAGAGGCTTTCGCCCTTACGTTCTGAAAAAGAGTATGTAAGCATAACACCGCCCCAATCTGACCTTATAAATTATTTGTTTTTTGGATATTTATGGTGATGGAAGTGAAAAAGAAAAGATATGTTGTTATGTAGAAGAAAATAATTTATCTGAATATGTTATACTGTTGTCACTATTTGCTATATATTATTCTAAAGTTACTCAAGAAAAACAATTTTTTATTATATAGTTCTGAGTATCAAAAAAAACTTTTTTAATATTATTTAATCCCGAAAGTTAATTTTATTTTTTTCAACTGACCATTACGGGTTTCAATATCGATAACATTATTAACCGCACGAATCAAATCTCTGGATTCAATACCTTTTCTGAATGCAACTGCATAAGGTTCTTTTGTATAACGTTTAGGAAGCAAGGTTACACTGTCATCTTTTAATTGCATACCCAAAAGAATTGTATCGTCAGAAACAATTGCATCCCCTTTACCGTCTTTCAAAGCATTTAAAGCTTCGGTGTAAGTTTTATAACCAATAACTTTCAGATTCGGAATAGCAGTTCTCAAACTTTGTTCACTAGTTGATCCGAAAATAATAATCGCAGTTTTACCACTTAAATCTCTAATAGATTTTACAGGACTACCTTTTTTAACCAAAACAGCTTGCCCTGCAATATGATAAGGATTTGAAAAATCAATAATAACATCGGGCTTGACAGGAAGCTTTGAGGGAGCGTCTACGATTGGAAAATCCGCATACTGCTCTGTATACAGGTCTATTCCTGCAACTACTCTGCAATCCTCTCTGTCCTTGATGCAGCTGTAAATGGTCTTGCCCATTTTGCCGTTTGCACCGCATATTGCCACATTTGTCATAATTTCACATCCTTTGGATTTTATATAAGATTGTGCTTTTCAAGTGAAGCACGGAGAGCAGCCTTATGCTCCTCTGTCATATCAACGAGAGGAAGTCTGCACTTGCCAACATTTACGCCCATCATATTCATTGCTTCCTTGACAGGAATAGGATTAACCTCAATGAAAAGATTGTTGATAAGGTCAAGATAATCTATCTGGAGCTTTGTAGCCTCAGCATAGTTATTGTCAAGACAATACTGAACCATATCGTGAGTCTGCTTTGGAATTACGTGTGAAAGTACGGAAATAACGCCCTTTGCACCAAGTGACATAAGGGGAACAATCATATCATCGTTTCCGCTGTAAACATCAATATCATCGCCGCACTCAGCAATAAGCTTTGCGGCATAACTGATATTTCCGCTTGCCTCCTTGACAGCAACGATATTCTTATGATTAGCAAGCTCCTTGATTGTGGAAACTTCCATATTCATACCTGTTCTGCCAGGGATATTGTAAAGGATAATCGGAATATTTACAGCGTCTGCAATAGCTGTGAAGTGTGCAATAAGTCCCTTTTGTGTAGTCTTGTTATAGTAAGGAGTGACAAGGAGAAGTCCGTCTGCTCCAAGTTCCTCAGCTTCCTTTGAAAGCTTAATTGCATATGATGTGTCGTTGCTGCCTGTTCCTGCAATTACGGGAACTCTCTTTGCTGTCTTTTCAACTGCAAATCTGATACATTCGAGATGCTCCTCATCAGACATTGTGGAAGCCTCGCCTGTAGTACCGCAGATAACGATAGCATCTGTGCCGTTAGCAATCTGGTCATCAATCATCTCTCCGAGAACGCTGAAATTAATAGAGCCGTCCTCGTTCATAGGTGTGATTATAGCAATAGCCGCACCTGTAAAAATAGTGTTCTTCACACACTCAACCCCTTTCGTTATAATGCGTAATTCGTAATGCGTAATGCGTAATTACACATTACGAATTCTGATTTTTCGTTATTGCCATAAGAATTTTCAATATCTCCTGACAATCATAATAGATACTTTTAAAATGCTTTTCTTCAATATATTGACTTTCGTAAATCAATTCAAGCCAATATTCCGTTTCACTTGCTTCTTTTAAAGCAATATTCATTTTAGAATAAAAATCCGCCTTACTTTGTCCTCTTATAGCTTCTTTAACATTTGCACCAATGCTTGTGCCACAACGAAGCAATTGTTTTGAAATAACATATTCACGTTTTTCAGAAATCAGATACTTATAAAGCTTGATTATTCTTAAAGCAAAATTTTTGCTTTTTTCTACGATGATATTACGTTCTGCCATAATTACGCATTACGCATTACGCATTACGCATTAATCAAAGTAACCCTTTGCTGCAAGAAGCTCAGCAAGGAGAACTGCACCGCCTGCTGCACCTCTTAATGTATTGTGTGAAAGGCATACAAACTTATAATCGTACTGTGTATCCTCTCTTAATCTGCCTGCTGAAACAGCCATACCATTTTCAAGATTTCTGTCAAGCTTAGCCTGTGGACGGTTATCCTCCTCAAAATAGTGAATAAACTGCTTAGGAGCGCTTGGGAGTTCAAGTTCCTGAGGAACGCCCTTGAAATCAGCCCAGAGCTGGAGAATTTCTTCCTTAGAGGGCTTATTCTCAAAGCTTACAAATACAGCTGCTGTGTGACCGTCTGAAACAGGTACACGGAGACACTGTGTTGTAATTGAAGGTGTTGAAGCCTTTACAATCTCGCCATTCTCGATTGTACCCCAAACCTTTAATGGCTCCTGCTCAGACTTTTCTTCCTCGCCGCCAATGAAAGGAATAAGGTTATCAACCATTTCAGGCCATGTTTCGAAATTCTTTCCTGCTCCTGAAATTGCCTGATATGTACAAGCAAGAACATTCTTGATACCGAACTTTCTGAGTGGGTGAAGTGCAGGAACATAGCTCTGAATTGAGCAGTTGGACTTAACTGCAATAAATCCTCTCTTTGTGCCAAGACGCTCTCTCTGTGACTTGATGATTTCGATATGCTCAGGGTTAATCTCAGGCACTACCATAGGAACGTCAGCTGTAAATCTGTGTGCGGAGTTGTTGGAAACGATAGGACACTCAGCCTTTGCGTATGCTTCTTCAAGAGCCTTGATTTCGTCCTTCTTCATATCAACTGCACAGAAACAGAAGTCAACCATAGAAGCAATCTTCTCAATATCAGCTGTTGCATCCATGAGAATCATATTCTTCATAGCCTCGGGCATGGGAACTGCCATCTTCCAACGCTCGCCTGCAACCTCCTCATATGTCTTGCCTGCACTTCTTGGTGAAGCTGCAAGAACCTTTACATTGAACCATGGGTGGTTTTCGAGAAGTGTTGCAAATCTCTGTCCAACCATACCTGTAGCTCCGATTATACCTACATTAAACTGCTTCATAAATAATCTCCTTTTAAAAAAATTTTTGAAAAAATAAGAAAACCGGTTGCAAACCGGTTCATCATGAGTTATAATAGAAGTATTGGCATTGATAATTTTTTTATGCCGATAGCACTCCACCATAAACATGATGACAGCCGCAAGCCTGTTGAACTTACAGCCGAAATGATATTCACCACATATCATTCCTCGGCGGTATTGCCTTTCATCTCACTTCACAGGATCAGGTCATCCTCCGTGGGGTTACTCATCTCAACCGCACCTCTACCTTAATATCTATAATATCACGTTATCGGTGATATGTCAATATCTTTTTAAAAAAAATATTTTTTGAATTATTAGAGCAAAACTATGAAAAATGTTGAACTGCTCTGTGATTCAGATTCATGAAGGAGCTTTTTGAATATGCAGCTTTTAAAATCAGATTTTTATTACGACCTCCCCGAGGAACTTATCGCTCAGACTCCCATTGAGCCGAGAAATGCCTCACGTATGATGTGCATTGACAGGAACTCGGGAGAAGTTTCCCACGACCACTTCTATAATTTATGCAGCCGCCTTAAAAAAGGTGACTTGCTTGTAATGAACGATTCAAGAGTTATTCCTGCACGACTTTACGGTGAAAAAATCGGCAACGAAACATTTATTGAATTTCTGCTCCTTGAACAAAAGGGCGATAAGCTTTGGGAAATCATATGCCGTCCCGGTAAAAAGGCTAAAGTCGGCACTAAATTTTCCTTTGGCAATGGCAGACT
>CALFMA010000483.1 GCA_937880065.1 uncultured Ruminococcus sp. | reverse complement strand
CGGCGTAGGCTCGATGCTCCGCACGAAAATCAATGTCAATCTCGGTGTATCAAGGGACTGCAAGGATTATGACGTTGAAATGGAAAAGGTTATGACAGCGGTAAATATGGGAGCAGAGGCAATTATGGATTTGTCCTCTCACGGCAATACACAGCCGTTCAGACAAAAGCTTGTTGCGGAATGTCCTGCAATGATTGGAACGGTTCCCGTTTATGACAGCGTTATTCACTATCAGCGTGACCTTGCCACTTTGACCGCAAAGGATTTCATTGATGTAGTTCGTCTGCACGCTGAGGACGGCGTGGATTTTGTAACGCTCCATTGCGGAATTACACGCAAGACCATTGAGCAAATCAAGCAGCATAAGCGTAAAATGAACATCGTATCCCGTGGCGGTTCTCTTGTATTCGCATGGATGAGCATGACAGGCAATGAAAATCCATTTTATGAATATTACGATGAAATCCTCGACATCTGCCGTGAGTATGATGTAACTATTTCCCTTGGCGATGCCTGCCGCCCGGGCTGTCTTGCCGATGCAAGCGATGTGTGTCAGATTGAAGAATTGGTGCGGCTTGGTGAACTTACAAAAAGGGCATGGGAAAAAGATGTACAGGTTATGATTGAAGGTCCGGGACATATGCCCCTTGACCAGATTGAAGCAAATATGAAACTCCAGCAGACAATTTGCATGGGTGCACCGTTTTACGTTCTCGGTCCTCTTGTAACCGATATTGCTCCCGGTTATGACCATATCACTTCTGCAATCGGAGGTGCAGTTGCGGCGGCTTCGGGTGCGGCATTCCTCTGCTATGTAACACCTGCCGAACACCTCGCTCTCCCTAATGTTGACGATGTAAAGCAGGGTATCATTGCTTCTAAAATTGCCGCCCATGCCGCTGATATTGCAAAACATATTCCTCACGCAAGGGATATTGATGACAAAATGGCTGACGCACGAAGAACTTTCGATTGGGACAAGCAATGGGAATGTGCTATTGACTCCGATACTGCAAAGGCTATCCGTGACAGCAGAAAGCCTGAAATTGAGGAAAGCTGTTCAATGTGCGGTAAATTCTGTGCCGTAAGAAGTATGAACAAGGCTCTTGAGGGCGAATATATCGACATTCTGTGAGGTGTATTATGGTAAAAATTAACGGAGAAGAACTGAATGTTGCAGGAGAAAGTGCTGCCGATTATCTCACCGAAAGCGGCTATGATATAAAGCGTGTTGCAGTTGAACTTAACGGCGATATTCTGCCGAAATCCCAGTACGCAGATACAATTTTAAAAGACGGCGACTGCGTTGAAATTGTAAGCTTTGTAGGAGGGGGCTGATATGACAAAAGAAGAATGGTACAATGCCATTGAAAAGCGGCACGGGGCAGAATTACAGCAAAAATTCTCATCAGCCTGTGTGGCGGTCTGCGGTCTTGGAGGCCTCGGCTCAAATGCGGCTATATCCCTTGCAAGGGCAGGTGTGGGAACATTGCACCTCATAGATTTTGACAAGGTGGACATTTCAAATCTGCATCGTCAGCAATATGCCGTTTCACAGCTTGGAATGTATAAGACAGAGGCTTTGAAACAAACGCTTTCCGAAATTTCTCCTTACTGCAATATCTTAATCCACACATTAAAGCTTACAGAGGATAATCTGTCATTATTATCCCATTGCGACGTAATCTGCGAATGTTTCGACAATGCCGAAAGCAAGGCAATGCTTGTAAATGGAATAGCTGAGCTTTATCCCGAAAAATATATAGCTGCGGCTTCGGGAATGTCGGGACTTCATACAGGCAACACAATACAGACAAAAAGGCTCGGCAAAAGGCTGTATATCTGCGGTGACGGAACAAGTGATGTTGCCGATGACGGCACACTTTTTGCTCCACGTGTGATGCTTTGTGCCGCACATCAGGCAAATACAGTTCTGCGAATTTTAGCAGGAAAATTCGAAATATAGAAAGGATTTTATTATGGAAGATAAACTTATTTTAGGCGGACACGAATTCAACTCTCGCTTTATTCTCGGTTCGGGAAAATATTCCCTGCATCTGATTGAAGCCGCTATCCGTGACGCAGGTGCGGAAATTATTACCCTTGCGGTACGCCGTGCCAATACCAAGGAACAGGAAAATATCCTCGACCACATACCAAATGGAGTAACGCTTTTGCCGAATACATCGGGAGCAAGAACTGCCGAGGAAGCTGTCAGAATTGCAAGGCTTGCCCGTGAACTGGGCTGCGGAAATTTCGTAAAAATTGAGATAATGCGTGATACAAAATATCTGCTCCCCGACAACAACGAAACTGTAAAGGCTGCTGAAATTCTCGCAAATGAGGGATTTATCGTTCTGCCTTATATGTTCCCCGATTTATATGCCGCACGGGATTTGGTAAATGCAGGTGCGGCGGCTGTTATGCCCCTTGCAGCACCTATAGGTTCCAATAAGGGACTTGCGGCAAGGGAATTTATTCAGATTCTGGTGGACGAAATTGACCTGCCCGTTATCGTAGATGCAGGAATAGGCAAACCCTCACAGGCTTGCGAGGCAATGGAAATGGGTGCGGCGGCAGTTATG
>CALFMA010000482.1 GCA_937880065.1 uncultured Ruminococcus sp. | reverse complement strand
ATCAATAGTTGTATATTCACCGTTGTGATACAGTATTTCACCATCAACCATAGTATTTTCTGCGTGAGTAATATAAAGATAAATATCTTTTGCTCCAGCTTCTTTGAGCGCTTTTGCTGAATGATAAAAAGTTCCACCACGAGAGCAAATATCATCAACAATTAAAATATTTTTATCAGCAATATTTTCAGAGTTGGCAATATCTAAACCAAGAATTTTACCAGTCTGCCAATCTCGCTTTTTCATTCCAAAAGCGTAAGGAATATCAAACCCGCCAGAATAACGCTTCATTGCGCCTTCGTCGGGAAAGAAGAGAACATCAGCCTGGGCATTGAAAATGGCATCCAGTACATAGTTAGTGATAGGCATCTCCTGTACATTCTCCAGAAGAGCCAGGCTCACGTTACTATGAGCGTCGCGCACCCAAACAATCTTGAAGTTCAGAGAATTGATAACTTCACAGAAATACTTGAGAGTGAACACATCTTCATCGGACTTCACTCTGTCCATGCGGGCGTGAGGGATATAGGGCATCTCCAGCACGACTTCCTTGGTAGAGAAATGGCGGTCGATATGACGCTTCACGCAAATCAGAGTGAAGAGCTCACTATCGCCTTCATACAGCCATTCAACCTTGATGGCACCTCGATTATCGAACATCTGGTCGGGGTCCAGCTTCAGAAGCAGGGAATGGTCAGGGAACATATTCTTGCCCCAAGGAATGGAAATCTCGCCAACTCTAATCATATCGTAATCCTCCTCTTAGATAATGTTAATCTGGCAAAGTTTCATAGCTTCGATTGCGGTCTTGTGACTCTCGGGAGTGACGCAGGCGCAGCAGTCAGCGATAATATTGACAGGAACTTCGGGCAGCGTAGCCTTAGATAGGATGGCGTTGGACATAACGCAGATGCCGGTGCAAAGACCCATCAGAGTGACTTCCTCAATGCCCAGACGCTCATTGATATCGAACAGAATGTTCTGCAGTTCAACAGAGCCAAAAGTAGGCTTCTCAACCTTAATAGGATTGATTTCGGTCATAGGATAGACCTCATAAGCGTCAGCGTAGGTGTCGATAACATTGATGTAAGCCTTGAATACTTCATCAACGATGGAATGACCGGCAGTACCCTTGATACAATGGGGAACGGGAAGCTTTGCACCCTCAGCAGTTTCCATATAATTTTCAAAGTGTGTATCGTAAGTTACGAAAATTTCGCCGTCAAATTCACGGATTTTCTTTGCCGCATTCTCCACAATTGCAACTGCTTCGGCAGTTCCAAGAGCACCGTCAACAAAATCTTTCTGAATGTCTACAACTACTAATAAATGTTTCATAAAATTTCCTCCTGTTAGGCTTTGTTAAAGTTTTCTTTCATATAATTTTGCAGGTCTGTGTCCGATACAGTCCTCATATTCATCCGTTTCAACCACATAATTTGCAGATTTTCTTCTGAAATTTGCAGGCTGGTCAAAAATATTGTTGATAATTTCGTAAACCCTCTGCATTGAAGATAAAGTGAATTTCTCAGGAAGAAAACGGAATACCAACTCATATTCATCTTTCTGACTACGCATTATACGGAATGCAGCTGCAATAATTTTTGCGTGGTCAAATGCAAGTCCGCCATTTTCTAAAATAGTATATGTTACATTTCCAAATTGATTAATCTTCATTTCAAGAATACATTCAATTTGTGTATCATCCTTTGAAAGGTTTAGCGTAACTTTATTATCCTCACTCTCATTGAATGATACCTCAAACCATTCCGCAGCCACAGCATCATCGCCGCCTAAAGCGTGATATTCCTCCGCATCAACCACGGATAAAAACGCATTTGAAACAACTCTCGTTCTCACATCTCTGTCAGGCTCGCTGAATACCCCGATTGGAAGCAGCGCTTTGGGAGATACATTAGTTTCCTCAGTAATCTCTCTGAATGCACATTCTTCTATGGTTTCATTATTTTTGAGAAATCCACCGGGTAACGCCCAATGATTCATAAATGGATGTTCGCCACGTTTAATAAGCAGAACTTTCAGTTTCGGGTCCGGAGAACGCTTCGGCTCAATATCCTTTTGGTTCGTCACGGAAAAAACTACAATATCAGCAGCAATTGACGGTCTGTCGTAATCATTTGCATTATACGCAGATAAAAAGAGTTTTTCATCATCTTCCGCTGCAAAGGATTTTTTGCTGAATGCCGTTTTGAGTTCCTCCTTTGACCGTTCTGAATAGAACAACGGAATTACACCGTTGATATAATCTGAACCTCTTTCGGTGAGATAAATTCGGCTGCCCTTAATTTCCATTAAGCCGTTTTCAAGAACAAATTCAATTTCACTTGCAAATTTTTCCTTGAAATCAATGTGAAATCTCTTTTCAAAAGCGTCCATATCCACAAATGCAAAGTAGAATGCAACGGATACCATTTTTGCAATTGCTTCATCCTGCGGCAGTCTGTAAATATCCTGAAACGGCAGTTCACCTGCATTAACAGCCTTGCGGTATCGCTCCATTTTCTTCTCAGCAGCACCAAGATTATAAGCAAGATAACTGTCACCAAAGGATTGTGCTCCAAGTCCCATACCCACATAAGATGTGCCGTTAATTACTCGTTTTGTGAGATAATCACTTGTACCGTAATCCCCCTCAATGCGGCTGAATGTGTTCTTTCCCACATTTGCCATATAGCCGTTATCGGTAAGAATTCTGTATGCTATGCGATACTGGTGCATTGCTTTATAAATGGAAACGCCGCCTGCTTCACTTTCAAGCTTCGTTCCCTTGTAACGGTTTCTGTAAAGCGTGATATATTCGGGATTAAGCTTAATAGCATAATTGAGGGTATTATCAAAATCCACATCATTCTGATAGAGAAAACCGTACATAAGGTCAATGTTAAACCGCTGAAAACCTGCCTTTCGGATATTCTCAACTGCCCTTTCATAAATGCTCTTTGAACCGTCCCTGCCAAGCTCCGACAGCAGTTTTTCCGATACCGTCTGCACACCCATACTGATTCGCTTATACCCCATATCATAAACTGCCTTTATCTTTTCAGGTTCATTGGCAGCAATAAGCGGTGTAGTTTCAATGCTGTAAATCACGTCTGCGTCAATGTTAAAAAGCGTATTAACCGCATCAGTAATTCTTTTCAGATTTTCCACCGAAAGCTTTGTGGGTGTACCGCCGCCAAGGTCATAACCAACAATTTTTTTGCCTTTGAGGATTTGAGAATACATCTCCATTTCTTTTAAAAGCAGGTCTACATATTCATCCTCAATTGTTTCATCAGTACCCTCTAAAACTACATATTCGCAGAATTTACAGCGGCTCTTACAAAATGGAATATGAATGTACAAGCTGAGTTCATCCACATTTTTCCATTGCTCCGTGACAAAATCCAGAATTTCGCCTTTGTCCGTAAGCTTATACTGCATGAAAGAGTGCGGTGTCAGCGGATATGCTGTATTAGCATAATGATGATAAAGCAACCCTGTTTCGTAAGTGACTTTGTTATCCATAAGAATCCTCCTTTTTTCTTATTTCTATTCTAATAATATCACATTAATAATAATTTGTCAAGGGGTTTTTGAAAATTTTCACAAAAAATTTTTTCATCTGTAATTTTTGACTTCGATTATTATGATGCAAAAGCATAAAATCCCCTATATCACGTCATTTGTGATACAGGGGATATTTTATAAGCAGATTTTCCAAAGTCGTTTTAATACCAATCCCTAAAATGTTGATGAGCAGAAATGATGTATGTCAAGGCGGACGACGAAAGCATACTGCCGTATGGTGAGGAAGTCCAACG
>CALFMA010000481.1 GCA_937880065.1 uncultured Ruminococcus sp. | reverse complement strand
CTGGAAAGATTCTGCTGTCTTATTTCTTGTCTTAGTATTATTTGAATTTAAAAAATCACCACTTATTAGACTATCTAAACTTAAACTTATATCAGAACTTTCGTTGTAGTTTTTACTATTCGAAGTACTTATAAAGTCATCTAATACTATCTTTCCTGCTGAATTAGAAGGAGTTAAATCAAAATCATTTGGCTTATCTTTATCTATATTATCTAATGTAATTTGTGTACCTGTTTCAGTAATTTTAGAAATATATATTTCTCCTGTATCTCCTTTTTCACCTTTTAACATAATATTTGGATATAATCAATAGATTTTATTCAATTTTTTTCGCACTTTTTCTCCCATACAATACTGCGGAAACGCTTTACAGCTTCCGCAAGAAGTTCCGCAACCTTGCCCGATTCGTCAAAATCACGGGGAGCAGCCGCAAAACAAGGCAGCGTATCTTTCAGAATTTTCTTGATTTTTTCACGTCGTTCCTTGAAAATATCCCTTAATGCCCCATTATAAACTACCTTTTTGCTCAATGTCACAAGCCTATCAAAGGAAAGGGAAGATTTCACTGTATCATCATCGGGGAATTGCTGTCTGTCCGCCATATCCGCAAGAATCTGCACCTTGACAAAATCATCCTGTGCCTGCTCCAATGATTTTTCAGCCTGCGGAACTGTCATATCTGGGAAAATATCCCTTATGGATTTAAGATTTTTTTCCGCCAAGGCAAGAGCCTTATGAAGCTTTGTTGACATATCCTTGAAAAATGCCTTGAAATAAATAGAATCGGCAAAGTCCTTTTTATACTCCGAAACCGCCTTATCAAGCCATTTTTCGCCAATTGCAACAGATGAAAGAAATCTGTCCGTTGCTAAAATTGCATCTATAAGAGGCTTCTGGTCGTTTATGCAGAATTTATCGTATAAATAGGAAATTTTGTCGTAATTTTCTTTGCTGTATTCATCAAGCAGTTCATTCATTGCCTGTGTGCGAATTACGTTTACATCGTTATCATCAAGTATTCCGAATCCCGATGTTATGCCCTGCTCCGTGATATTGTCCCTCAATAACTCAAAACAGAATGAGTTGATTGTGGCAATTTTAGCACTTTGAAGCAGTACCTGTTGTTTCAGCAGATAAGGCTCATTTGGGCGGTCGTTTATGAGAAGTCTGAACCGCTTGTCAAGCTTTTTTTTCAGTTCTGATGCCGCCGCATTTGTGAATGTTACAGCTACAATCTTGTCGGCACTTATGCCTGCATTTTCATCGGAAAGAAGTCCGATAAGCCGCTCGGTAAGAACTGCGGTTTTTCCGCTTCCTGCCGCCGCCGCTACTATAAATGACGCATCTCTTGCTTTTATTGCAGTTTCCTGTTGTTTAGTCCATTCCATTACTCATCGCACTCTTTTCCAAGAATTTTAGCAGCTTCTTTCAGCTTTTCGCTGTCTGCTTCGTGATATTTTTGGCCGTCGCCATTACCGCAGATATTGGCGTATTTACAGTAATCACAGGGCATTTTCTTTCCGTTTCTGAGAGGATTTGCCTCTGCATTTCCGTTCAATACATTTTCCGCAGCGTCAGTTATACTGCTATATACAAAATCTCTCAATCTATCCATTCCCACTTCCGAAACTACACTCGAATAACGGTCAAATTCTCCGTCAGTTTTGAGCTTTGCAGGGATATATTTTCCACCTAAACCATGCTCCATTTTTTCAAGTATATCTTTTCGGTCAATGAGAAGTCCTGTATTTTTAAGCTGCGAATTTACAGCTGTCTGATTGAATTCCTCAATCTTCGCCTGTTCAATTTCAATTCCCGAAATTTCCATTGGATTATACAAAACTCCCGCAGGCTTATAGTCGCTGTATGCACCATTTTCATCGCATACGGCAAAAAGATAAGTGAGAGTCTGCATATTAATTCCGCTTGCAAGAGAAACTTCATTAATCTGCTTTTTACTGCTCTTGTAGTCGATTATTCGCAGATATTTTTCATCTCCCACGTTGCACACATCAATTCTGTCAACGATTCCGCCGAATAAAAGAGTTTTCCCCTCTGCATAATTCAGTTTCAGATTATGCCCTTTGCGTATATCAAGTTCAAAGGCATCGGGAACAAAATCACTTGCCATAAGTGCGTGCTGATTATGGAGAAATACATTTCCAAGGCGTTCCGTAAGCTTATTGAAAAATAACTCAAATCGCGGAGTTTTGCCGAAATCCCCTGCCATTTTTTCATTGCGGTAGGTATCAGCCTCCTCTCGGATTTCACGGCAAAGGTCATCATAAGCTAAAGTTATGAATTCCGACTTTGTACGGCTGCACAGAATTTTCTGCATACAACTGTGAATAAGTTCACCTGTAATTCTGCGGTCAAGTTCGATTTTTTCCGGTGCAGCAAGATTGAAAATCCTTTCGCAGAAATACATAAAATGGCACTTATTATAGGAGTCAAATGCAGAGGGAGAAAGGAAAATTGGCTCAAAATTTGCAAGCCGTTCCATTAGTTCCCTGTCAATTTTATATTCGCCTGTCTGCCCTGTTTTACTGAGGGCGATGGCTATTTTTCGGCTGTATTCCGTATCTTTCAGCAATGCCTCATAAATAGATGCGGTTTCCTTTGTATCTGCCGCCCTGTCCTGCATATAGTGGTAATAGGCTGATTTTTTTGTAACTGCATAAAAATCGGGAGTAAGCATATTTTCGGTAATGAATATTCCCGAATTATCGGGGAACATCTCCCTAATCTGCTCTGTAATTCGTGCAGGATATTTCGCTTGTCCCGACAAATCCGACAACGGATATGTGAGATATAATTTTTCTGATGCAGTGGAAATTGCCTTGTAAACAATAAGCCTTTCCGACGCTATAAGGTCCGTCAGAGGTCGGGCAATTTCAAGTCCTGCTTCGGATAATTTCTGCT
>CALFMA010000480.1 GCA_937880065.1 uncultured Ruminococcus sp. | reverse complement strand
CTTCAGGCGGGAATATTCAAAAGATGTATAGCTGAGGCCGTATCCGAATGGATAAAGAGGCTCTCCCTTGAAATACATATAGGTTGAACCGCTGTTTTCAATGTGGTAATCCATAATGTCGGGCAGGTCAAGTTCCGAGCGATACCACGTGAGGGCAAGTCTGGCGGCAGGAATATTTTTTCCGCTTAAAGTTTCCGCAAGAGCCGTTCCGAGGTGAGTTCCTGCGTGAGTTGAATAGAGAATTGCAGGGAGAGTTTCATTGGCACGGTTTACGGAATAGGGGAAACTTGAAATTATAGCAAGAATTGTATTGGGATTTTCCCTGTGAATTGCCAATATATCGTCCTCGCAGGCAAGTGCGAGAGTCTTTCTGTCGTAACATTCCTTTGTATCCTGCACAGGGTCATTTCCAGCACAATAAATCACAGTATCGCAATTTCTTGCAAGAGCCTTTCCACGTTCAATTCCCGACGAAATAACTTCAAGAGTAAAGGTGTTTTCGGGCAAAATCGGTATATCTCTTTCAAGGGTGAGATTGCCGCTTTCCTGACAGGTCACACGGCGGTGGAGCAAAAAGTCCTCGATTATGTACTCATTTCCGCTTATATGGCGGAAATTCAGCGTTTCAGCGGTGAACCAGCTGTAAATGCTGTCCTCTGAAAGTTTAAGTGTACCATCCTTGTATGCCGCATATCTGCCGTATTTTTCAGAGAAAAGATTGCAGCATTTTTCGCCCCATTTCTTAAATCTGAAAAGTGCGGAATTATCGGCACAATTTCCGTCAGCGTATAACGTGCCGTCCTCGTGAACGGTGAGATATTTTCCCTGTGAATTTTTAATTGCCACAATATCCCACAAATCATCGGCGAAAATTTCGCTTTCGGGGAATTCTCTGCGGATTCCCTCAACGGCAGAAACCTCGTTTCTGAAATATCCCGTGTACCAGTCACGGAAATTCTCATCAATCAGCGCACCTACAACGGCAATTTTGCGGCAATCGGCTTTAAGGGGCAATATACCGTCATTTTTCAGCAGTACAATCTGCTCTCTTGCGGCACGTAGGTTCACTTCTTCGGACTTTTTATCGTCAAGAATATCAGTTGAAATGCTGTTATATTCGCAATCCTCCGCAAGATGTCCAAGTTTTAAACGGGCGAAAAGCACATTGCAAACGGCTTTGTCAAGTTCCTCCATTGTGATAAGCTTATCATCAAGAGCCTTTTTTGCCGCCTGACGAATTACGCTTACAGAGTCGTTGAGAATGTCGCAGCCTGATTTTATGGATTCCGCAAGAGCCTCAGCGTGGCTGTCACAGTATTTGTGAGCCGTCACCGTCTGGGAAAAATCGCAGCCGTCAGTTACCGTAAACCAAATGCCCCACTCCTTTTTCAGCAGCGTGTCAATTTCGGGTAGGCACATAGCCGGAATTCCGTTTATTTCGTTGTAAGAGGTCATAATGCTCTTTGCACCGCCGTATTTCACAGCGTACATAAAAGCGGCGTAGTAGTACTCATATTTAAGCCGCAAAGGAATTACGGCATTGCATTTATCACGGTCAGTTTCATTGTTATTTGCGGCAAAATGTTTCAGCGTAGGAATTGATTTCACGTATTTTCCGTTATCCGCCGCCATAGCTTTTGTGTAAGCCGCCGACATATACCCTGCAAGGCATACGTCCTCGCCGTAGCCCTCCTCGGTGCGTCCCCAAAG
>CALFMA010000479.1 GCA_937880065.1 uncultured Ruminococcus sp. | reverse complement strand
TGGACAAAGCCGGCAACAACATACTGGCAAGAATTGCAATAATAGCAATAACGACCAGCAATTCGATGAGTGTGAAGGTCTTCTTCATTTTTTAGTTTCCTTTTTCTTGTTACTTATAACTTTACCCGGACTCACGGGTTACGAAATTTTATTCTTCTTCTTCCGGAGCAAGGACTGCCATAATTGCATCGGCATACAAAGTCATGCCCGTTTTATCAGGATGATTGATATTATTGGTCATCAACGTAATATAAGGAATTCCGGACAAATAAAGCTGACCGTACAGTTTGGATGTATCTGCCAGAGCAATCTGATTGTCAGCTGCAAGACCAGCGTTGACGTTTGCTTCTGCTGTCTGTGCACCCATCTTCTTAGGAGTTGAGAAATAACGTCCCTCAAACTTTGCGAACTCTTCGTCAGCATCTGGCTTGATGTCAGAAATGTACTTGAGGTCTGTGCGCTCCGCGAGCAGTTCAATGAGTTCAGGCTCGTTGATTACTTCCTTGCGTGCAGTATTGATGAGGATGCCGCCCTTCTTCATGCTGCCAACAAGCGCCTTGTTGATGCTCTGCTTTGTTTCGGCAGTTGCAGGAATGTGGAGTGACACGATATCGCAAGTCTCAAAGAGCTCAGCCTGAGATGCAGCAGCTTGAACGCCTGCCGCCTCGATTACCTCTGCTGGGCAATATGCGTCGTATGCTGCTACTTCCATTCCAAAGCCCTTAGCGATGCGTGCTACATTGCGACCAACATTGCCAAAAGCAAGAATACCGAGCTTCTTGCCCATCAATTCAGAACCAGCCTTGCCGTTGTAGAAGTTGCGAACGGCAAAAACAAGCAGACCCAACACAAGCTCTGCCACAGCGTTGGCATTTTGTCCTGGCGTGTTCATGACAACAACGTTGTGAGATGTTGCAGCTTCAAGGTCTACGTTGTCGTAGCCGGCACCTGCACGAACAACAATCTTCAGGTTCTTGGCTGCATCGAGCACTTCAGCATCGATTTTGTCTGAACGAATGATGATTGCATCTACATCAGCAACAGCCTCGAGCAACTGTGCCTTCTCTGTATATTTCTCCAGCAATGCCAGCTCGAAGCCAGCGTTTTCAATAATCTCTTTGATTCCGGCAACGGCAGAAGCAGCAAAAGGCTTCTCTGTTGCAATTAAAACTTTTGACATTTTATTTCTTTTTTATCAACACGAATGTCCATGAATGCACACGAATGGTCATCAATCAATAAATTCATGATTATTCGTGGACATTCATGGACATGATATGTTATGAATTAAACAATCGATTAGTGCTGAGCTTCAAACTCCTGCATGCACTTCACAAGTGCCTGAACGCCTTCGATAGACATTGCGTTGTAGCAAGAAGCACGGAATCCACCTACATCGCGGTGTCCCTTTACTCCTACCATGCCCTGAGAAGTAGCGAACTTGAGAAATTCGTCCTGAAGATCCTGATATTCTGGCTTCAACACGAATGTGATGTTCATAAGTGAGCGGCTATCCTTCTCTGCTGTGCCGACGAAAAGTTTGTTGCGGTCAATTTCAGCATAAAGGATTTCTGCACGCTGCTCTGCCAGCTTCTGCATAGCTGCAACACCACCCTTTGCAATCGGGAACAGTGCATCGATAACACGCTGACCGGTTACAAGCGGCATATCCGGAGATAATTTCTGCTTGTAAGGACGGCCTACACGTACCGGCCACTTCTGTAACATGGTAATATCAACCTTCGTGCCGTCTTCTTTTTCTACTACGGCAACGGTGTCATTTAAGGTGTAATCGCCTTCGCTGATGCTAACCAGAGTACCGCTGATTCCGTTCGGAATCATGATCTTCTGAACAACGATCGGGCTTTCCTGTACGGTACCGATGATGTCGCCGCCCATTACCTTAATGCCGGCTTCTACGGTCGGTACAAAGTGCCATACGGAATCACGCTTCAGGGACGGAATCTCCACACCACGGGTGAGGTTACTTCCGGTCTGCTCCATGATTTCTACCAGCGGACGCTGGATACCGTCAAAAATACTTCCGATGAGACCCGGTCCCAATTCAACGCTGAGCGGTGCACCGGTGGACTCAACCGGTTCGCCCGGTCCGAGACCCGATGTCTCCTCGTATACCTGAATGGAAGCCTGATCTCCGTGCATTTCTATGATCTCACCGATCAGACGCTGATCACTAACACGAACCACGTCGAACATGTTCGCGTCACGCATACCTTCTGCAATAACCAGCGGACCGGCAACTTTTTTAATCAATCCTTTTGCCATTGTCAACCTTCTTTCTCTCAAAAATCAACACATCCGTGTGACTTTTTACACTTTACTGATTGAAAATGATATCGGAGCCAACTGCCTGCTCTACCATCTTCTTTACATTGCCGATGCCTGCGCCGGTATTACCGGAAACACCCGGAATCGGCAAAATTGCCGGTATTTTCTCCGTAGCGTATTTCTCTACTTCTTCGGCAAGCATCTGTGCGCAGCTTTCTGTCATATAGATGATGGCATAAGCACCCTGCGCCAGTTTCTTCAATGTATCTGCTGCATCTTCTTTTTCGGTGACCGGGAATGTATCAAGCCCTAATGCTGCAAAGCCGTAAATACTGTCACGGTCCCCCATTACTGCTATCTTATACATACATTTCCCTCAGTCTTTCCCGTATGGATTCCTCCGGAAGATCGTTCTGCTTTCCGGAAAGAAGAATACGTACTGATTTGATTTCGTTCTCGCGTGCCAGGATATAAGCGGCAAGCGGAGAAATCGTAAACGGATTGTAACGCTCCGGACGGATGTGCTCGATGATGCGGTTGTCACACCAGCGCTCAAACGCGGACGGCGACTCCTTGATTGCCGAGATGGCATCCGCATACGCGGTGGTCTCAAGGTATGCATACACAGCATCCAGTCCCATCAGTACGGCTTCCGTCAGTTCCTTTACGTTAAGCTTTCCGCAGGGAACGAATGCCTTCTGTAAGAATTCGATTCCCTTGCCGGTCTTACAGCTTCTTACTGCAATGTTGATATTTGCAGCAGCTACTTTCAACTCGGCATAGCCTTCAAAAAGCTCTTTTCCGGATTCCATACCTTTTTTATAGATTGCTTCCAGTGCAGCACGGTCAATGATAACATCCGTCAGCTGACTGTCTTGTGTCTTTAACTGTACTTCGTAAGCTTCTTCGGCACATGCACGCATGGATTCCGGAAGAAGTGAGAAGTCTTTTTCTTTTATTGCGGTTTCGATCGTTTTGATATCTACCGTTCCGGCGGTCATATATCTGTTCTCAACAACGCTGCTGACGCAAGCCTGTTTAATGGCTGCCTTCAGATTATGGAAGTCATTCGCATACAGGAATACATCAAATACAGATGTATCTTCTACGAGCTCCTTCATCAGCTCCCACAGCTTTTCGCGTTCTTTTTTCAGGAGCTGCTCCGCCGTATCACCCTGACTGCCCCAGCCTCTGTCATAGAGGGATTTCAGACAGTCTTCGTATGTTTTGCAGGACATCAGCTGATCGATGGTTTGTTTGGTGAACAGCGTCATCTCTTTGGAACGGATACGCGCCACCGCATAGGTATACAGCTCTTCCGCCATCGTAACCTCCTTTTAGGCAAACAGATAGTCTCTTACCTTATCCTGCAATTCTTCCTTTGCCTGTAAAAACAGTGCATCAAAGGAACAGTTTTCTTCAATATCACCATAAAGAAGAATAAATCCGCCGCTCATCTCCTGCGTCTCCTCTGCCACGGTCAGCTTGTAACCTTCCAGTGTCTTGGTAAATGCCGCAGGGATGCGTGCTTTATCTTTCTTACTGAACATAATCTTGCCGGCTTCTGCCTGTGCATGCTTCTTCACAAGTGCCTCAAGCGTCTTGAAGTACTCGTCATCTGCCTGCTCAGTCATTGCTTTCTTTGCAGCTTCGAGTGTCTTTGCAATCAGCTCCTGCTTTGCGGTTAAGAGAATCTTACGCTTAGCCAGTGCTGCTGCAGATACGCCTCTCTCCTTTGCCTGAGCACCGGCTGCATCCGCTGCTTCCTTAGCATCTGCAAGGAGTGCTTTCTCTTCTTCGGCCGCCTTAGCAAGAAGCTCCTGCGCCTCAGCCTTTGCTTCTGCAATCTTTGCATCTGCAGTCG
>CALFMA010000478.1 GCA_937880065.1 uncultured Ruminococcus sp. | reverse complement strand
TTCCTGCAAGCTTCTTCTGAATTCTCACAGCGTCGTCAACTGTAAGTCCGTCACCTTTGCTGTCAGCGTTAAACTCGCCCTGTGCAGATAATTTGTATTTGTCAGGGTTAGCAAGTGATTGGAAAATAGCAGCGGCATCGGCAATTGTTGTGATTTTATCACGGTTAGCGTCGCCGTCAAGGTAGGTAATTTCTGAAAAATCAGCCTCACCTACGGTCATAGAATCATTTGAAGCAGGAGCCTCTCCGACTATATGTGCATCATAGTTTTCAACGAAATACTTGAAGCATTGAAGTTTTTCAATAACCGTAATGTCTTCGGCAAATTCCAATGCACCTTTTTCATCAAGTGTAACTCTATACTTTTCTTTAAGCATATCGTGGTCAACAGATTCGTATATTTCTTTTAAACGTTCATCCCTTATTTCAGTATGTTTCACACCATCTATCACACAGGGAATATATAATCTATTAAAAACTATTAAATCAATAAATTGCCTTCGTGAAAAACCTGATTGAACAGATGATATTTCACATTTATCTTTAATAATTGCATAGGCTTTTTCCGCAATCATATAATTCAATTGATGGTTTTTCTCAACAAAACCAATGCCAATTCTGGAATACTTATCCAATCCATCTTTACCTGCACTTAACTTAATTAAATCCTCATATCCTAATTCAGCTTTTATTTCATTTACAAGTGCTTTAACTTCTTCATCATTTTGAGGAAGTGTCACTGAACGAAAAGAAATATAATCGGGATGTGAATGTTCTATGAAAAATCTGGGGCAATTAAATTCACCTGAATTTACAGACCATACATTTTCCAAATCCCAGTCAGAATCGGGGAATACATCAGCTACTAATTCAGTAATTTCGGGACTTGATGTGTATTTTTCGTTGTAACTCTCGATACGTTTATTATATGATTCTGAACCCTCTGTATCCCCTACAAATATTGCAGAACCGGTCATTGCACCAAGGGTACTCATAATAATTGCTGATGATAAAACAGCTGATAATAATCTTTTTTTCATAATGATTCCTCCTTTGTTCATTTTATTCCTGCAAGCATCTTCTGAATTCTCACAGCGTCGTCAACTGTAATTCCGTCACCCTCGCTGTCAGCGTTAAACTCGCCCTGTGCAGATAATTTGTACTTATCAGGGTTAGCAAGTGACTGGAAAATAGCGGCGGCATCGGCGATTGTAACAACGCCGTCACAGTTTGTATCTCCTGTAACATTAACGGGAACAACTGTAGTTGTTGTAAGAGGTGAAACTTCATTATTTACGTGAGCTTGCGTATTTCTAGAAGCTTGTATATCGGGGACTTCGCTGCTTAGTCTGATTTCATAAATCTGCTCCTGCTCTAATGCCTTTGTAAGCTGTTCCAAATCTAATTCACATTCAATTATTGAATATGTGGGCAGAATTAACGCCTTTGATACGTCTGCATCAATCTCAGCAAGCAACTGTTCAGCACATTCTTCACTCTTTGTATAAACTAATTTCGTCAAAAGTTTCTCATTATAAGCACGTGTTTTTTCAATAAGTTCATATACATCAATATCATCGCTCATGTGTTCTATATGGTATTCCTCTGTTAAACGGGTAATATATTCATATCTTTCACGTGCTTCATCTATGGGAACATCTAGATACAAAATCTGTACTTTAAATATTGCGGCATCACTGTTCATAGCATTTATGAGCTGTTCAGAGCATTTTTCGGTACTTACAGGCTTTTTTTCGTCAACGGTTGTTATGTTACTTCCGACTTCCTCATCACTTGCTGAAACAAATGCGGCAGAAACATTTGAACTCAAAATCATTGAGCTTGCCATTAATAATGATAATAATCTTTTTTTCATAATAATTCCTCCTTAAATATGTGGATTTAGTTTATAAAAACGAAGTATAATTGGAGTAATTACGTACCCCACGAATAAAAGTCAAGCCATTGGTATCACCTTTCCTTATACTGATTATACTCCTTGTCAATATGTATAATAGCCAAAATTAGCCGTAAAATATCGGCATATTAACAATATCGCTGCAAGATTTTTCCCTTTCACCTATTAGACAACACTTAACCGCCAAATCTCGCAGTAAAATTGAAAAAAATTTTCAAAAGTTGTAAGTATATACTAACTCGCAGCTTTTAGCCGTTAGCTCTTAGCTTTTTGTATGCTGATATAATTTGTAGGGACACAGCACGCTGTGTCCCTACAAATGGCTTTTTTATGTCATTTCGTGTAGGGGCGGATATTATCCGCCCTTGAGATTATCAGAAAATCTCAATTTCTGATGAAATTGCCGTCCCAATTATCTAAAGGCTAAAGGCTAATTACTAATTGCTAACGAAATTTTCGCTATAAATACATCTCCGTCAATTTCTACCTTGAATTCGCCGCCGCAAGCCTCTGTGAAACTCTTTGCAATTGACAATCCAAGACCATTGCCCTCAGTGCTTCTTGACTCGTCACCTCTTGTAAATCGCTCTGTAATTTCATCGGGACTGAATGTCATTTCATAGCTTGCAATGTTCTTAACCACAATTTCACATCTGCCCATTTCTCTTTTAAGGGTGAGATACACTCTTGTTCCCTCCATTGAATATTTCAGGGCATTGTCAATGACATTCTGGAATACTCGGTACATCTTCTTTCCGTCAGCGTATATAGGTGCTGTTTCTGCCTGTATATCGCACTTTAGCTGTCGTCCCGACGCTTCAATTTTATCCGCTAAATCTCCCAATACCTGTCTTGTGAGAACAACTGCGTCAATCTCCTCTGACTGCACATCTGTGCGGCTTGTTGCCTTTGCAAGGTCAAATAAATCCGCAACCATTGTTTTCAATCGCTGTGATTTTTCCTCGATAATCGTCACATAATCCCTTGCCGCAGGAGGCAGTTCCTCATCGGATAAAAGGTCAATATAGCTTATAATTGATGTAAGGGGAGTTTTTAAATCGTGGGAAACATTTGTTACAAGTTCAATTTTCATTCGCTCGGATTTCACCTGTTTTTCAACAGTTTCCTGTATACTTGTTGAAATCTCGTTAATTCTCTCCGTTGCCGCATAAATAGGTGAGCCGACTTCTTCCTTTCGTGGAGTGTAATCCCCTGATTTTACTGCGGAAATATGCTCGTTCATTCGCTTCAATGCCTTGAAATCGCCAAGGCTGAGATACACAAAACCTGCAAGAAGTACTATTCCAAAAATTAAACCTGCAATAAACATAATTCCTTTGTCATTGGCAATTAAACAGCATATAAAACTGCATATAATCATCAAGACTGCAAATATTCCTGTTCTGAAAAGGAAATTTCTTGTAAATTTGTCGCTTTTAAGCATTTCACGGGTTGCCATATTTTTAAGGAAATCAGCCTTGACAGCCGACAGATTTTTATAGATTTTTACTGCCGATTTTTTCACAGCTTTCCACAGTTTTTTTGCCATTTCCCATAGTAACATTAAAATTCTGCCTGTTATTGATGTTTTAATCAAAGTGCGGCATTTCAGACGAATTACAAGGGTATTGAGTGCAAGGAGAATTATTCCGAATACCACAGCAACAACTGCTCCCACCAAAATACAGAATACATACGGTGGATAATATTTATTGAAAAATTCCGCAAGATATTCGATACTGTCAAACCAGTATATTCCTCCGATAGCTGCCGCAATACCTGCTCCAATATAAAGTTCTGCAAATACTCTGTCTGCCGCTGTAGGAACGAATTTCTTTTCTTTTTTGCTGTAACCTCCTGCAATAATCACATACAAACTAAGGACAACTGCAATTACTCCGTATGGGATAAGGTCTACAAGCCCTCTTGCAACATATTCATCTGCCTCCTGCTCCAATTGGTCAGCCTTTTCAAAATCAGCTATAATACTGTCGCTGGGGCAAATTGTAATCATAATATCCGCCTCGGACATCTGCGTTTTTGTGAATGATTCATTGTCCACATTTGGCAGAGTTGCCATTTCTGTCAGCGGCTCTGTTTCCGAAAAAATTATACTTTCTATTGGAGGCTCTGTTGCTGCCTGAAGAAATTCTGTCACAGTTTCTCTTTCGGTATTTTCTGTAACTTCCTCACTATCGGCATTTGTCACAGTTTCCGCAACTTCTTCCACAACAGCAGGAGTTTCATCTCCCGCTTCCCCTGCTGTAACTGTTACCGATACGGCATTATCGGAAATACCATTTTCAACAGTTGGACTTTCTGCATCTTCCGCTGAAATTGCTGCGTGTTCTGTTTCAGCTATATCAGTAACTTCAACAATTGTATCTTCATAGTTTTCAATATCATTTTCGTCAAATGAATATATCTGCTCGTCATCAATAACCATATATTTGCTGAGGTCAACATAGTCGTAAGGAAGCGGCGTTGTGCCGTCAAGCTTATAATATATAGTCGCTCCAAGTTCGTCAACGTAGCTGTCACAACCCTCTGTGTCAAAGTCAAATATAGCGTAGCCCTCGCCGTTGAAATAATAGTATGTCATTCCATAATCCGTAGTGAACCAGTTTACCATGTCATAAATGTAATTGTTAGGTGCATACTTGTTATATATCAAACAGCCATCTCGGTGGAACAGGGAATATTTACTTGAAAGTTCCTCGTGAGATTTATCCGTATTGGAAAATTCACCGTCCCCATAGCTTACACGGTATTCAAAATCTCCTCCGTCAATGTCAAGTTCCCCCATTGCATTCATCAAACCAAGCTTTTTAAGTATCTCAACGGTCTGTTTCTCTGCATATTCCGTGCCTTTGTAATTGCCGTTTTCGTCAAGGTGATTGACATACATATAACCTGCCATTAAAAGCTTGTGATGAAGCTCGCCCATCTCCGAGCCTTTGTTATATGCTGCCAACTCCTCTATTTCATCATAAAGCTTTTCGCTTTCAATACAGGTATTTGCAAGCTTTGCACCGCATACGAATACCATTCCGCAGGCGATAGCACCTGCTATAATTCGTGTTGCTTTACTTCTAAGCATATTTCTCCCTCTTTCTATTCACGGCTGATTTTATAGCCGATTCCCCATACCACTTTCAGATAGCGTGGCTCTGCGGGGTTGATTTCAATTTTTTCACGTATGTGTCGGATATGCACCATAACTGTATTTTCCACAGAATAGGAATCCTCGTTCCACACTCTGCTGTAAATTTCCTCCGCAGAAAATACTCTGCCTGCGTTTTCCATAAGAAGTTCCGTGATTTTAAATTCCGTAGCTGTTAATTTTACAGGCTCTCCGTCAATGTAAATCTGCTTTTCATCACGGTCAAGGGATAATCCCCCGATACGGAGGACGGAGCTTTTCTTGACGCTGTCTGCCGCCCCTAAGCTAAGGTAGCGGCGGAGATTTGACTGAACTCGTGCCACAAGCTCCATAGGATTATAAGGCTTTGTTATGTAATCGTCAGCACCCATTGACAAGCCAAGAATTTTGTCGCTGTCCTCGGATTTCGCTGAAAGTACAATTATGGGAATATTCTTCATTGTGCGAATTTTCATCATTGCGGATAATCCGTCCATTTTCGGCATCATTATATCAATGAGAATAAGCTGTATATCCTCACGCATTAGTGCATCAACAGCTTCAAGTCCGTTGTATGCCTTGCGGATTGAGTATCCCTCACGCTCCAGAAGCGCCGAAATCGCATTTACTATGTCGTGGTCATCATCAACCACAAGTATTACTGAATTTTCAATATTATTCATATTTACCACCTGTTGCCTTTATTAGATATATTTCATATACATTCTATTTTACCTCTCTTTCCCCGTCTATGTCAATATTATAAAGCCAATTTCTTATAATTTTATTGTGCCAAATCTTATGATTTTCTTAATAATTTTCAGATTTGCATAAAAATAACCAACCAGCAAACTAAAAACACTGCACAGATTGGTTAATGTGCCAAATTTAATTTTTTCTTCAAAAACCCCTTGACTTTTGCTTGAAAATGAGTATAATAGATAATGTCAGGAGGGCACAAGCCCAACAGGCACAGAACCTTGAAAACTTCAAAAAAAAGTTTCAAAAACCCCTTGACAATCACACGCAAGTGTGATACAATGATTAAGCAGTGGTAGCTCAGAAGGTTAGAGCATCCGCCTGATAAGCGGAAGGTCGCTGGTTCGAGTCCAGCCCACTGTACTAACCCCGAAAAAAACTTGAAAAAAGTTTGAAAAAGGGGTTGACAACTCCGATTTGAGATGATATAATAATCAAGCACTCTCCGAAAAGGGAGTGAGAAAATCACAGCGGGAAGAAAAAAGAAATTTTTTCAAAAAAATTCCGAAAAAGACTTGACAAGCCTTGATAACTGTGATATACTGTTAAAGCTGTCACGAAACGACAGTGATGAAGCTCTTTGAAAATTGAACAGCAAAAAGAATTAACAAACCCTTGAAATTTTAATTAATAATTCTGGATGAACAAAGATTCTTTAGCAGAAATGCGAAAAGTTAGCGTTCAAAGACAGAGCAGGTTAAACCATCCGAAAGGATGTTTTAATACAAACTTTAAAGAGTTTGATCCTGGCTCAGGACGAACGCTGGCGGCGCGCCTAACACATGCAAGTCGAACGAGCGGAGGACCTTCGGGTCCAAAGCTAGTGGCGGACGGGTGAGTAACACGTGAGGAACCTGCCTTTCAGAGAGGGATACCGTTTGGAAACG
>CALFMA010000477.1 GCA_937880065.1 uncultured Ruminococcus sp. | reverse complement strand
TGAACAGCAAATCTGTCTTATAAAACAAAACTTTATGAGGTGGCTAAATTGATAGATATTACCGCATGGATAAGTCAGTTTTTGCAAACGCTGAATGAAAATTTCGGAGACCGTGTATGGTTTGTGGGTTTGCAAGGAAGTTATGGTCGTGGAGAAGCAAAAGAAACAAGTGATATTGATATTGTCGTAATACTTGATGAATTGTCTGTTGCAGATATTCAGACCTACAATACAATGTCGGATTCCATACCGAACAGAGAATTGCTTTGCGGCTTTCTTTCGGGAAAAGAGGATATTCTGAATTGGGAGCCATCTGACCTTTTTCAGTTTTATCACGATACAACTCCGATTAAAGGAGATCTTGATGAATTACTGTCATTAATTGACGATACTGCTGTTGACAGAGCAATAAAAATCGGCGTGTGCAATATCTTTCACAGTTGCGTACATAATATGCTTTATGAAAAGAGCGAAGAAATCCTAAAAGGATTATATAAATCTGCTTCTTTTGTTGTACAGGCAATCTGCTTTAAACAAACAGGAAAGTATATCAGCCGACAAAAAGATTTGCTTTCAATTGTTTCTTCGGATGAACGTGTTATTATTGAAACCTTTTTAAGGTTAAGAAATGACGGAATGATTGATTTTTACAAAATGTCCGAAGTCTTGTTTATCTGGGCAAAGAAATGGATAAACAAAGAATAACTTTTTTTGAATATGAAATCTATCCGACAAATCGATATCTGTTACGATTCGTGTCATCAGCGTGTTGAAATATTTCTGTAATTTTAAAGGAAAACACTATGGAAAAACTATCACAAAGAACTGAAGCAATACTGCTTGAATGTTTCAGCAAGGACAGCCTTATTTCACTTGCAACATCCGTAGAAAATGTGCCGTATGTCAGAACTGTTGACGCATTTTACAATAACGACGCATTTTATGTGCTGACGCATGCCTTATCGGGAAAGATGAAGCAGATTGAGAAAAATCCGATTGTTGCAGTTTCGGGTGAATGGTTTACCGCACACGGCAGAGGTATAAATCTCGGTTGGTTCGGAAGTGATAAAAATAAGTCTATCGCAGAGAAAATGCGTATCGTTTTTGCTGATTGGATTGACAACGGACACAGCAGCTTTGAAGATAAAAATACAATTATTCTCCGTATAGAGCTTACTAAAGGAGTTCTGTTCTCTGATGGAATACGATATGAAATTGATTTTAGATAAAACTTATGGAAAAGGCGAAAAAATATTACTTGAAACAAAAAGACTGATTCTCCGTGAGCTTACATACGATGATTTCAAGCCGCTTTATGCAGTTCTCGGTGATTCGGATATTATGAAGCATTATCCTTACATATTTGATGAAAACAAAGTGCGTAACTGGATTGAACGGAATATAGAACGTTACCGCACAGACGGATTTGGTCTGTGGGCTGTTGTTCTGAAAGAAAACAGCGAAATGATTGGTGACTGCGGAATAACAATGCAGAATATAAACAGTCAGTTTCTTCCTGAAATCGGCTATCATATCAGAAAGGATATGCAGAACAAAGGCTATGCGACAGAGGCGGTGGCTGGGTGTATAAGATACGGCTTTGAAAAGCTGAATTTTGATTGCCTTTATTCATATATGAAGTACACAAATTCAGCATCTACCCGTGTTGCCGAAAAAAACGGAATGAAATTCATCGGGGAATATCCTGACGATGTGAATTACCTGACAAGAGTTTACTGTGTAAACAGAAAGGAATGGAAAATGTCAACTATAAAAAACTATGAAGAAAGAAGAAAAATGGATAAAATGAGAAACGACATTACAATACGGCCTGAAACGACCAAGGACTATAAGGAAATTATTTCCCTTATTTTACGTTCATTCAGTGAGGGAACGAATTATTCCGACGGAAGCGATATTGTAGCATTGATTGAAGAAATACGAATGTCAGAATATTATATTCCCGAACTATCATTTGTTGCAGAGCTTGACGGAAAAATTGTGGGACATTTTCTGTTTTCACATTTCCCTCTTTCCGAAACGAAAGAGGGCGGACATATCAAAGATAACAGCATTGTTATGCTTGCTCCTGTTTCGGTACACGCTGATTATTTTCATCAGCATATCGGAATTAGTATGCTTAAACTCGGTATCGAGAAAGTAAAAGATCACGGCTTCAAAGGAATAAATGTAGAAGGCGACTATCATTTCTACAATCGTGTTGGCTTCAGAACCTCGTCAGAATACGGTATTTATCCCACAAGCGGAATCCCTATGCAGGAACCGAGATGTATGATGTGTATGGAAACAAGCGAAGGCTCTCTTGAAAATATAGGCGGTTATGTGGTTTATGATATGTATTACAATGCCTGAGTGAAAATCAAAACTGTAAGTTTACTTGACACGATTCGTATCATCAGCGTGACAATGCGGTTCTTTACTGTTTTTATATCCTTTGCTATTATTAAATCAGCTCTGAGAGCAAAATAATATGCGAAAGGACAAATAAAAATGAAAGATAAAAAATTGTTTTCTGTCGGACTTATCCTGATTGCAGTATTTGTATTCTGGACAATACTGATTCTGACAGTTGATGTTCAGCCCGTCGGAGTTTATGGAACTGTTGTCGGTTTACGCTGAATTGCTCGTTTCACAATATGACAGGTGTGAATATGACAATCTATCACATCACCGATTGGCTCGGTCTTGTGCCGCTTTTCTGCTGTATGATTTATGGTGCAGTCGGCTTTGTTCAGCTACTTCAAAGAAAAAGCATTTTGAAGGTGGATATTGATATTCTACTGTTAGGCGTGTATTATGTAATTGTAATCTTCGGCTACCTGATTTTTGAAATGATACCGATAAATTACAGACCCATACTAATTGACG
>CALFMA010000476.1 GCA_937880065.1 uncultured Ruminococcus sp. | reverse complement strand
CCTCATTTAATATTGATGATTTAAGATGGAATAAAGTTATTATCTGTACCGATGCCGATGTTGACGGTTTCCAGATTCGTACTCTTATTCTCACAATGCTCTATCGCCTTACTCCCACTCTCATTGAGCAGGGATATGTGTATATTGCGGAATCTCCTCTGTTTGAAATCAACACAAAGGAAAAGACATATTTTGCCTATACGGAGCAGGAAAAACAGCGTATTCTCGCACAAATCGGGGATAAAAAGCATACAATCCAGCGTTCAAAAGGTCTTGGTGAAAACGAACCCGATATGATGAACTTAACCACAATGAATCCAGATACTCGCCGACTTATCAAGGTTACAGCCGATGATATACGTGAATCGGCAGAGATATTTGAAATGCTCCTTGGTGACGATTTACAGGGCCGTAAGGACTATATCGCCGAATACGGAGCAGATTATCTTGAAATGGCTGATATAAGCTAAAGGAGGGGAGTTAGTTATGCCACGTAAAAAGGAAACACCGAAAAAGCCGTCTGCTTTCAAGCACGAGGCTTATATAGAGGGTTCGGGAAGTATTGTTGACGAAACTATAACCGATACCCTGAAAAAGAATTATATGCCCTACGCAATGAGCGTTATTATTTCAAGAGCATTGCCCGAAATTGACGGCTTTAAGCCTTCTCACCGTAAGCTTTTATATATGATGTATAAAAGCGGCTTGCTCAGCCCCGACAAGGAGCGTTCAAAATCCGCCAATGTTGTAGGTGCAACAATGAAACTCAATCCCCACGGCGACCAGTCCATTTACGAAACAATGGTTCGTCTTACAAGGGGAAATGAAGCACTTCTTCACCCATATGTTGACTCAAAGGGAACTTTCGGAAAGCAGTATTCCTCAAATATGAAAGCCGCTGCCTCACGATATACCGAGGTTAAGCTGGAGAAAATCTGTGCTGAACTTTTCCGTGATATTGATAAGGATACAGTTGATTTTGTTCCCAACTATGACAATACAATGCAGGAGCCGACTTTGCTCCCTGCCACATTCCCAACAGTTCTTGTAAATGCAAATACGGGTATTGCCGTATCAATGGCAAGTAACGTATGTCCTTTCAATCTTGAGGAAATATGCGAAACTACCATTGCATTGATGAAAAATCCCGAACACGACATTCTCAGCACCCTGAAAGGCCCTGATTTCCCCGGCGGCGGTTTCCTCTACTATGACGAAGCCGAACTGAACAAGGTCTACGAAACAGGACGAGGAAGCATAAAACTCCGCTGTAAGTACAGCTATGACAAATCCTCAAACTGCCTTGAAATTACGGAAATTCCATATTCCACAACAGTTGAGGCGATTATTTCAAAGGTTGTGGATTTAGTTAAATCGGGCAAACTCCGTGAGGTGTCGTATATCCGTGATGAAACAGGCATTGACGGCTTAAAAATAGCCATTGACCTTAAAAGAGGTACAGACCCCGAAGCCCTTATGCAGAAACTTTACCGCCTTACTCCCTTGCAGGACAGTTATCCCTGCAACTTCAATATCCTCATTGCAGGTACACCGAAGGTTATGGGCGTAAGGGAAATCCTCACAGAATGGGTTGCTTTCCGTGAGGAATGTGTAAAACGCCGCACATATTTCGATTTGCAGAAGAAAAAAGAAAAGCTCCACTTATTGGAAGCTCTTGCAAAAATTCTCCTTGATATTGACAAGGCTATCAGAATTATCCGTGAAACGGAAAATGAAGCCGATGTTGTGCCAAATCTTATGATTGGTTTCGGAATTGACGAAATACAGGCGGAATATGTGGCTGAAATCAAGCTGAGAAACATCAATAAGGAGTACATTCTCCGCAGAATTGCCGATGTTGACCAGCTGAAAAAGGATATTGCCGAAATGGAGGAAATCCTCGGCGATAAGAAGAAAGTCCGCAATATTATTGTTAAGGAGTTAAAGGACGTAATCAAGAATTACGGTCAGCCGAGAAAAACTCAGTTCTACTATATCACCGATGTGGAGGACGAGAGCGAAATTGACGATACTCCCGATTATCCCGTTCATCTCTTTGTGACGGAAAGCGGATATTTCAAGAAAATTACTCCACAGTCCCTCCGTATGAGCGGTGAGCAGAAAATCAAAGAGGGCGACTATATAAGCCAGACCTTTGAGGGGACAAATAAGACGGAACTTATTTTCTTTACCGATAAATCGCAGGCTTATAAGTCAAAGGCAAGTGCTTTTGAGGACAGCAAGGCAAGCCTGCTTGGCGACTATATCCCTGCAAAATTAAGCTTTGACGAGGGCGAAAATCTGAAATGTCTTGTGCCTACTGTTGATTACAGCGGCTATATGATTTTCTTCTTTGAAAACGGAAAGGCGGCTAAAATTCCGCTGAAATCCTATGAAACAAAGACGAATCGTAAGAAGCTTGCCAATGCATTTTCTGATAAATCTCCACTTATTGCGGCAATTTTTACAGCAGAGGACAGCGATATTCTGTTGAGAACCTCAAGCGGTCATGCCCTTGTGTTCAATACAGGTATGATTCTGCCCAAAACTTCGAGAAATTCACAGGGTGTACAGGTTATAACCTTGCGCAAAAAGGCTGTGCTTGAATCCGCTGAAATCGTATCTGCCGAGGCTATGGAGGAGCTTGAAAAGTACCGTGCAAAAGCCGTTCCTGCCGCAGGTAAGCCTGCTAAGGAGCTGGGGGATTCCAATCAGCTAACATTTTAAATAATAAAACAAAAAGCGTACCGCTTCAAAAACGGTACGCTTTATTTTAT
>CALFMA010000475.1 GCA_937880065.1 uncultured Ruminococcus sp. | reverse complement strand
ATTTCGTCAACCTCCCTCGGAGTGCGAAAGCACGCCTTCGGGAGGTTTCCTTGTATCCGTCATACCTAACTGTTTTTTCTTTAATCAAACGAGTTTTTAGAGATGCCCTAAAGAAATAGTAATTACGTGATATAGGTGAATTGAAAACCTCAAGACTTCAAAATTAAAGAAGTCCTGAGGTTTTTTTATTTATTTTTTGCCAAGATTGAGCTTATCATCAATAATGTCCGACGCAATTTCATCAGCTGATTGTATAGCATGAACATAGATTTTACTTGTGGTGGCAATACTTGAATGTCCAAGACGGCGTGAAACAGTAGGAATACTAACTCCTTCCGCAATAAGCAGGGTTGCGTGTGTATGACGGAGCGAATGTGGTGAAAAATATGGCAAGTTGTGCCGTTCTATGAATTTTTGCGTCCAGCCTGTAAGACTATCAGGATTCATAGGTGTTGTGTCGTCCTTTATAAAAAGTCTGTCATTTATAATTCATTTTTTGCTTCCGTCTGCAAGTGTAATTTCAATAGTATTCTGCCATATATCGAGCAAATCCCTGCGTAGCTTTAACCAGTAGTTATGATATTCAAGTAAAACCTCAAACATAGACTCAGACAGTTTTATTGTGCGGTATGATGTTTCATTTTTAGGTGATTTTGTAATAATACCCATACCTTTTACATACTGGCTTTTCCTTTTTATGTGGATAATTCTGTTTTCAAAATCTATATCACTCCATTCAAGTCCAAGAAGTTCACCTCGTCGCATACCGCTGAATATAAGCAGATACATAGCAGTTTTCCATTTGATAGGTTCATTTTCAAGACATTCGATTACCTTTTTTAACTGTATATCATCCAGAAAAGCAGCTTCAGAATGTTCAAGTTTAGGGGCTTTCATATAATTTCTATCGGCTACATTAAAAGGAACAATTCTGTCACGTGCTGCTTGTGACAAAATAGAGCTTATAAGTCTATGGTGATGAAGAATTGTTTTTGAGGAAAGACCGCTTGTTTCCTTGTGAAGTTCAAATATTTTAGCAGTCGGTAAATTCAAAGCTTTAGCTATTCTTTCAGCTGATTCGATGCTAACATGCTTTTCTCCTGAACACGCTGTTTTGATAGTTGTTACACTTACTCCGGATATATGTGAGAGCTTTGACGCAGAAATATTATTTTCAAGCAAATAAGCTTTCAGTTTAAATGAAATTGCGTAAGAGCCTGTCTTTTTAATACCATTTTCACGGAGATTTGCATAGAATTCCTGCAAATGATGAGATTGCAGTTTGCAGAGTTTAATTTCACCTATTGCTGCATTAATATTTTTAAGTAGTGCCTGATATCTTTCGTATGTTTTTGGTGCAAGCAGGGGAGGTCTATTGTTTTCCAACCATGTTTCTGCATATTCGCCAAAACGAGTGTTGCTGTTAAAACTGGAGCCGTTTCTGACAGATTCTTCAAAAAGCACAATTTGACGCTGCAATTCTTTTTCAATTTGTTTTTCTGAATAATTAGCTGGGGGCTTCCATGTCATTGAGCGTTCAATCTGTTTGCCATTGCAATATCCGTCTGAACAGCGGATATAATATGTAATCTGTCCATTTTTTGCAATATGTTTCTTTACAGTTGCCATAAGTTTCTCCTTTTTAAGTGAATGAGGGCATCAAGTGATACCCTCATCAGTTTGATTTATGCGGAAATTCTACGTATTCCGCTGCTTTCATTCTCATTGGAAAGGGTGTTTGTAGACAGATAGTTCATCAGTCCGTCCCAGTTGATTAAAATTTTATTGCCAATCTGCACTGAGGGAATAGCTCCGCTTTTCGCAAGATAGCGAATGTGATTGCGGCTAATGCCAATATTTTGCTCTTTGCAGAGCTTTGCGGTTTGGTTAATTGTGTTAAGCATTTTCATATAATGTCCTCCCTATATATTTTTATTCCATGTATGACTTGTGGGCGCTCGTTATCAACATATTCACGTCCACGTTTGCTTTGTGGAAATATCTCCTTAATATTGCTGAATAGTTTTTGTCTTGAATGAATAGCGAGAGCATTTTCATGACAAAAACTTGCATAAATTTCATAAAGTTCAGAGTTCGTAATAAATTCATCATCATTCCCTTCTCTTATAAATTTTTGAACAAATGCCATTGAAGAGTTTGATTTTTCGATATGGTACATAAAATAATCGTTGCTATCGTCGTCCTTTGTGAAACTGTTATTGTTCTTAATGTAGCGAAGCAACCCTTTAACGCACCACCAAGCAAAATAATCAATATCCTCAATTAGTTTGTCGAACAAATCAGGATCACGTTCTTCACGTGGTACTGAGTTGTCAAAATAAATCACATTGAAACGATCGTAAAATGAGTCGTCATCAGCAGGAAAATCAGGTAGGAAATTACCAAGAAACAGTTGTTTTGTAGCAAATGCTACGCTTTGAGATTCCTTGTTTTTTATATCAACAAATAAAGAATCCCCACCAGTGATCTCTTTGAAAATTTTAAATTGACTTGCTTTGATATTTCTTGAAATTTCACCTGCAACATTTAGTCGCTTATTCCTCATCTGCGACAAAGCAAAATTACGATCAATAACTTCAAGAGATACAGATGATACGTGATTTTCGCCGACGAGATGTTTCAGCAAACGTGCAAGAGTTGATTTTCCTGTATCGTGTTCTCCAATGAAAAATACAGCACCTTTGAAGACAATGTTAGAAATCAAGACACCACACATTTCCTGCAAACGCTTTCGCTTTGTTTTCACGCCACCGCAAAGTGTGTCGATGAATTTGTTAAATGTCAAAGAACTTAAATCGTTGTGATTTTCAATTTCTCCGGTTAATACGTAATTAAAACCAAAATCGCAACTGTGTTCATAAATTTCATTATTCTCAACGTCATAAACGCAATCCCGAAAATTCAACAGATATTTATTGTGGTTGAATACATAATTTTCGATATATTGTCGTCTTGAAATTTCATCGATTATTGATTTTTTCGCTGCAAAAAGAGAGAATTTAATATTTTTTTCCTTTTTTCTATATCTTTTTGTTTTTTCTTTTTCTTCCATAAAGAGATTACCTCCTATCTTTTTTAGCTTTGTATATTATA
>CALFMA010000474.1 GCA_937880065.1 uncultured Ruminococcus sp. | reverse complement strand
AAAGAGATATCACAAGAATATTTCTTTTTGTCGTGTTCGGAAATAGGTATATTTAAAAGTCTGTGTGGATTAGTGGCAAGAGGAAGATGAAAAATATTCACACCACCGAGTTTTTTTATTCTTTCTGATACCGCTTTTTTAGCATTCATATACAAACCTCCGAGAATTACGATATATCCCATATTGCAATTTTAACGAATTTTGCAATATTATGTGTGGGATATATCGCAAATCCCAATGATTTATGATATAATTTTATTATAATAAAATTCAGGAGGAATATAAATGTTAAAAAAACTTTCTATTCTGTTTGCAGTAGTCTTTGTTTTTTCATTGACTGCATGTAAAGGAACAAAAACCTATTCCACAGAAGACTATGTGAATATTGAAATTTCAGGTCTTAACGGAAACGGAACTGCTCATATAGGGATTGACCGTGATTTTTATGACATGGTTGATGATGATCTGTTTGACGGAGAAGCGACTGATATTGAACTTGCTCAGGTTGAAATAATCGTTTATGAATCTGTTGATTTTTCTACTGAAAGCAAAACAGAAGGGCTTTCAAACGGAGATGAAATTGTTGTCACACTCGAAGCAGACAATGACAGGCTTAAAGAACTCGGAATAAAATTTGACCAGAAAAAATATGTATATAAAGTTGAAGGTCTTAAAGATCCGGTTGAACTTGATGTATGGACAAATGTTGAAATAACATATTCGGGAATTTCCCCTAATGGTTGGGCAGAAATAAAGTATAACGGTGACAACGAATTCATAAAGAATAACGTAGTTTATTATACTGATTCCTATAACCTTGAAAATGGCAGTAGTTTTACGGTTGAAGCACGTTGTTCTGATAAAAAGCTTGAAGAAAATCTTTATATAATAACTGAAAAAACAAAGGAATTCACAGTCTCGGGTCTTGCAGAATATATCAAAAATTATAAAAAATTTGATATGTCTGAAATAGATAATAAATTAAAATCAAAAGCAGAATATGTTGTAAACAATTCAAGCTATGCAACAGATCCGTTTGTTTTTAGTGCGAAACTTGTTCCGGGTGGTGGCGTTACTGAAAAATGGAAGGTTCAGAGTATTGATTTACAGCCTGAAAGAACCATTCTCTTCTATAATGAAAGCCAAAGCGATAATATATATGCGATTTTCTGGAATATGAATATAACTGCTGAAAAAACATATTCATCGCAGAATAGAGATGGATACGCCTTGAACGATGTAGAAAATTTTGATATTTATATACTTACTTATACATCTGGAATAGTTGAGGAAAACAGAAAAATAAATTCTGAAAATTTACAGATATACAGTGAAGCATATGGCAACTCATTATTCGGAAACTATATCGGCATGTCGCTTGATGAAATTGTAAATGATTTTTCGAAAAAATATCAAGGATATGAAATAACAGAATAAAACAAAAAATCCGCAGAGAAATCTGCGGATTTTTTTGGCAGGGGCAGAAGGACTTGAACCCTCGGCACGCGGTTTTGGAGACCGCTGCTCTACCAACTGAGCTATACCCCTAAATTATTTGTCGTAAGCAACAATAATATTATATCAAAGAATTTCAGTTTTGTCAAGGGGTTTTGAAATATTTTTTATATTTAACTATAAAACAAGCGGGTTAAATAGTGAATTTGCGTAGAAATTGGCGAAAAATAGGGAGGATGGAGCATTTTAAAAAAATTTTGAGTTGAGGATTTCAGCGATTGGTAGGGGAGATGATGGATAAGTTTTCAATTTCGATACATAGAATAGCTGAGATTGATATGCCTGCTCCATTTAGTTAATTCCAAGAGGGATTTCTGCCTGTGGAAAGTAAACCGTAGTATTCGAGAATTTTCGATGCATCCACAGAATCAGCTCTGCCGTCTTTGTTTACATCGGCAGCTTTTTTTGTGCTGTCATTAAATAAAGAGGAATTTCCTGTCTGAATGAGGGCAAAATCTTCGAGAACAACTGATGAATCGGAGGAATCAATTTTGCCGTCAAGGTTTACATCGCCTAAAATTACTTCGGGATAACGGGTAATATGATGCTCAAAATTCGCTCTGATTTCAGTATCTGTAATCATACGGCCCCACATTACCTGTTGGTTAACATTGCCCTCAGCGACAATAAAACCGTTGTTGGCACGTTCGAGAACTACGATAAAATGGTTGTTATAGTGGAGAATATCGCCAACCTGAACAGTTGACGGGTTAAAAGTACGCAGGAATTTTGCAGGTAAATTGCCGAAAGCGGCATCACTCAGCATAAAGGCAAAACCTGCACAACCGTAACCTGTGGAATAAGTGCCGCCTTTCCAAGTGAAATACTTATCGTTTCCCCAAGGCGTGCCTTGCGGGTATTTGCTTTCAAATGATATTAAAGTGTTGTAAACTTCCTTGCTGTCAGGGTAGGCTTTTTTCATTTCAGTTGACAGATATGCAGCTGATGTCTGCATATTTTGCTGTGGATTAAAAAAGGGGATTGCGAATGATGCAATTACAGAAACGGCAGCAGCAATTACAGCACTCTTTTTAATGTTTGTCATATAAACCATCCTTTCAATGTGAAATATCCATATAAACATTATACACCTGTCAAATAGTTTTGTCAATAAAGTTTAAAGAATGTTAACAATTGACCGTACTAATACCAATCCCTGAAACAACATTTTAGGGATTGGTATAAAAGTTCATAAGCCGAAAATAAAAAAGCGGCAGAATTAATCTGCCGCCTCAGTCTGTCGAAAAAGTCAAGCGAAAGCTTGGCTTTTTTGCATAAATGT
>CALFMA010000473.1 GCA_937880065.1 uncultured Ruminococcus sp. | reverse complement strand
TTCACTTGTAACCGTAACCGAAAACGGATATGGTAAGAGAACAAGTCTTGATTCATATAAGGTTCAGAACAGAGGCGGTCTTGGTCTTACAAACTATAAGGTAGACGAAGAAAGAGGCCATGTCTGCGGAATCAAGGTTTGTGATGAAGATGATGATATTATCATGATTTCAAGCGATGGTGTTATTATCCGTATCAGAACAAGCGATATTCGTATTATGGGAAGAATCGCCAAGGGCGTAAGGGTTATGAGAGTCCGTGACGACGTTAAGGTTGTTGCATTCACAAGAGCAGAGCATGATGAAAATGCCGATGTTCAGGAAGTTGAACAGCTTTCAGAAGAAGAACTCAGAAAAGCGCAGAGCGAAGCTGAGCTTGAAGAGAAGAACGAAGTAATAATCGAAAACGAAGAGCCTGATGATGATGAAAATGAATAATATTTTTATGCAGGCTGCTTTGCAGGCGACAACTGCCGCACAATCAGATGAAGAAGGTAAAGTTTTCATGATTTCAACCATAATCAAGGTTGGCGGCTTTTGCGTGATTATTATGGCGCTTATATATATCCTTGCGGTTTTTACTCCTAAAATTGCCGCAAAGGTAGATAAGATAATAGAAAATAACAAGAATAAAAGCAATGGTTACAGAACAGACGGGGTAAGGGGTATTTACGACCTTCCTCCTGTAACCGAAAAAAAAGAGACTGTAAAAAATGAAACAGACTCTGATGAAGAAAAAGTTAATGATGAAAGAGGTCATATTTAATGGCAAACGATAAGAAAAAGGTTGAAGCAATTACCTCAATGGAAGAGGATTTTGCAAAATGGTATACTGATATTGTAAAAAAAGCAGAGCTTATTGAGTATACAAGCGTTAAGGGCTGTATGGTAATTCGTCCCTACGGCTACGCTATATGGGAAAATATTCAGAAAATTCTCGACGGAATGTTCAAGGAAACAGGCCACGAAAATGTATGTATGCCTATGTTCATTCCCGAAAGCCTGCTTCAGAAAGAAAAGGACCACGTTGAAGGCTTCGCTCCCGAGGTTGCTTGGGTAACTCACGGCGGAAGCGAAAAGCTTGAGGACAGACTTTGTGTTCGTCCAACTTCCGAAACTCTTTTCTGTGAGCATTATTCAAATATCGTTCACTCCTACCGTGACCTCCCTAAGCTCTACAATCAGTGGGTTAGCGTTGTTCGCTGGGAGAAAACTACTCGTCCTTTCCTCCGTTCAAGAGAATTCCTCTGGCAGGAGGGACACACAATCCACGCAACTGCTGAGGAGGCTATCGAGGAAACAGAGAAAATGCTCAATGTTTACGCTGATTTCTGCGAAAACTCCCTCGCAATGCCTGTTGTAAAGGGCAAAAAGACTGAAAGCGACAAGTTCGCAGGTGCTGTTTCTACATACGCTATCGAGGCTCTTATGCACGACGGTAAGGCTTTACAGGCAGGTACTTCACACTACTTCGGCGATGGCTTTGCTAAGGCATTTGACATTGAATATACAGACAAGGAAAACAAGCGTGTATACCCCCACCAGACAAGCTGGGGCGTTACAACTCGTCTTATCGGTGCAGTTATTATGACTCACGGTGATGACAGCGGTCTTGTTCTTCCTCCCGCAATCGCTCCCGTTCAGGCTGTAATTATCCCAATTGCACAGCATAAGGAGGGCGTTCTCGAAAAGGCAGAGGAGCTGAAAAATCGTCTTGCTGCTACCGGTGTACGTGTTAAACTTGACGACAGCGAAAACTCTCCCGGCTGGAAGTTTGCTGAGTACGAGATGAAGGGTGTTCCTGTTCGTGTTGAAATTGGTCCTCGTGATATTGAGGAGGGCAATTGCATTATCGCTTCCCGTTGGAATGGCGAAAAGGTTACTGTTTCTATTGATGAGCTTGAAGCTGCTGTTGCTCAGAAGCTTGACGAGGCTCGTGAGGGTATGTTCAACAAGGCTCTCGAAAACCGTGAGAAAAAGACATACTCCTGTGAAAATATGGACGAAATCATTGCTGCTCTTGAAAAGAACGGCGACGGCTTTGTAAAGGCTCTCTGGTGCGGTGAGGAAGCTTGTGAGGACGAGGTCAAGGAAAAGACAGGCGTTGGCTCACGTTGTATCCCTCTTATGCAGGAGAGAATCGCAGGCAAATGCGTATGCTGCGGCAAACCTGCACAGCATATGGTTTACTGGGGTAAGGCTTATTAATAGCCTTTAGCCGCTAGCTTTTAGCCTTTAGCTTATTAGGAGTGATAGCATGCAAAGCTTCAAAGAGTTGATTATATGGCAGAAGTCAATGGAATTAGTCGAAGAAGTTTACAGAATAATAAGACTATTGCCACCTGAAGAAAAGTATGCACTAGCTGACCAAATTAAACGCTCAGCTGTTTCAATCCCCTCAAATATAGCAGAGGGCAAAGGACGCAATTCAGATAGAGAATTTCTGCGGTTTCTCAATATCGCTAACGGCTCAGCTTACGAACTTGAAACACAGCTTATTATATGTCAGAGATTAGGGTATATAAAAGCCGAACAACTACTCATAGCTTTTCAGCTATGTAACGAAATAGGCAGAATGTTGAACGCAATTATAAATAAGCTGACAGCTAATGGCTTATAAAAACAGCTAAAAGCTAACGGCTAATAGCTAATAGCTTACGAAGCGAAGTATAAAGAAATTGGCATTATCGTACAAAATCGGATTATCCATTTTGTATGATATTGCCTATAATTTAAATCTTTTAAATTAAAACAATTAATAATTTTAGTATTTCTTGTCGAAATTTTTAGTTATTCTCGATAATTAACAATCAACTGTTGATAAATTTGTGTAATCTCACCAATTCTACAGAAAATTACATTTACAGAGAGTAATCTACAAATTCGATAATACATAAGGTCAAAACCGTCAATGACGGTCAAGGGCGTGTTGACACAAAGTTGTTGCACGGATTTTCGAGCATAATTTTGCTGAGAACAAGGCAAAAATATGCAGGCGTGCTGTCGCACGGCAAATAGTTTTAACGCAGTTATCAGCCAAAATTTGCCGAAAATACGGGTGATTGACTTTAGTGTCAACACGCCCTAAATAAAATTTAGTGCCAAAACAGGCACAACTGGAGGTATGATACCATGTTCATCAAAAAACTATTCACCATTTTCTGTGCTATGCTCTTGTCACTGACAATCATACCTCTTAACGGGGTATGGACTCTCGACGCTAATGCCGCTGTACAGGCTGTATGGCCTGTTGAAAGCGAATTCACAGAAATCACCACCCCATTCGATAACAACCGTAATACAGGCGGAGTTTACGGCGGTCACAACGCTATTGATATTCCTGCTGACGCTAATTCCGATATTTACGCTGCTGTCAGCGGTACTTGCGTTTCAGCAGGCTGGATGGGCGACTACGGCAACCTTATCGTTCTCCGCCACGAAAATCTCGGCATTTACACATTCTACG
>CALFMA010000472.1 GCA_937880065.1 uncultured Ruminococcus sp. | reverse complement strand
TTTTAGCTTGAAATTTTCGTGCATACGGTACTCCTTTCTGCTGCCAGCTCGGAATTCATTTTCATTATAGTGCCTGCCCCAAAAGGAAACAAGGATATATTAGAATTTTTATTTGAAATTGGTGGAGAAGTAGCAACTGATAAAAAAGTTAGTAAATGGATTAGATATCCTATTTTTACTTTATTAATTATATTTTATTCTGCAATAATATTAGGTATACTATTTATTGGAATAAACTATATTAATGAAAACATTTGGTTAAGTATATTTTTGATAGTAGTTTCATTATTATTGTTTATTAGCACAATTTTTGCAATAAAAAGAACCGCCTGCTGTACGTTATTTCTTTCAAATTCACTAAAAGATTCAACTTCAAGAAACGCTTCAAAGGTCTTATATTTGTAATCATCATCTAAAATTCCACTTTCTTTTAAAGTTTCAAATAAATTTTTGGGGTGAACATAATCCCAATTAACATAATTATCATCAATTCCTTCTATGTCTTGAATAAACAATTCTTCATCTATTCCTTCTAGCTCAAAACCTTGTTTTTTGAGTTCTTCTTCAATTTCTTCATAAGTGTCATAATCACTTAAATCTAACCAATCACTTCCTAAGGCTCTTTCGTTACATTCGTTATAAGAACCCCAACTTCCAATTACTACATTAATATTTCCCATATTAAAATTCTCCTATTGTTTCAAAATTTTCTAAATAAATTTTTTCTAGCATTACACCATACTCAAAGTAAAAATCGCCATTACCATCTTGGAATAAGTCATATTCAATGACACTAATTTTTCCTCGATTAGTAACAGCGACTTGTATTGTTTTGTTTTCAAAGTTTATTTTATTAATGTGAAATATAATAAATTCTTCACCATCATAAAACGTTTGTTCAATATCATATATCATTTTCTTGACATCATCATCCAGTTCATCAAGTTTGCTTTTTAACAATTTGCTTTTCTCGCTATCGATAATATAATTGTTTTAGTAATGCCAAATAATGAACAAAAAATCAAATGTACAATTTGTTCATATCAAGATAAATTGAATATTACTTTAAACTCTAATATAAATGATAAAGATTTACAAAAATGTTTTTTAAATCAAAACTATTGGATTTTATTTTTCGCTAATTTTAGCATATTTCTTTGATTTAATCAAGGTGTTTGTGCATATTTGTTTTACCAAATTATTTGGTCTGTTTTTTAACAGATGCTTCGCCTGAGTTTATCGTTTCTGTTGTGCCGTCGGTGTACTGTACAGTAAGCCCTGCATTGTCGTCGATTGACAGAGCTACAGCGTCAGGAGCGACACCGTTTCTGAGAACTGACACGTCTTTTCCGAGTATCCATGAACGCTCACGATACAGAGAAAGAAAACTTCTGTCGTACAGAGAAGGAAGATTTTCAAAGAAAATATCAAGAAATTCTGCTATGACAAGTGAACGGGGGAGAACTATTTTTGTTTCGTCTTCAAGTGATGAGGCTATTGAAAGAAGGTCATCCTCAAAAGAATTTTTTACAGAGCCGACGTTTATGCCGATACCTACTATTATATATGAAAATCTGCACGTTTCACAATTTATTGATGCTTCTGTAAGTATTCCGCATATTTTTTTGTCACATAGCATTATATCGTTTACCCATTTTATCTGCGTATTGCATTCATACAGGTTGTCTATAGCCTGCGAGGCAGTAACGGCAGTATATGACGTAAGAAGCTGTGCGGCATCTATCGGAAAATCCGGACGCAGTATCAGACTCATATATATGCCTGAATTTTTCGGAGAACAAAATGTTCTGCCCATACGGCCCTTTCCGGCTGACTGTTCATTTGCTATTACAACAGTCCTGTCCTTCGCTCCTTCTTCGGCAAGCTTTTTTGCATATACATTTGTAGAGTCCGTTGTATCGAGAATGATTATATTTTCTTTTACATTTTCGGTGTTCATGGAGTTTATTATGTCTTCTGCAGTTATCGTATCGGCTTTTTGCAGAAGTCTGTAGCCCTTGTTTGGGACTGCTTCTATTTTAAAACCTTCATTTTCAAGTTGTTTTATTGCTTTCCATACCGCATTTCGTGATATTCCGAGATTTCGCCCTATTCTTCCACCTGAAATGTAGTCGTTTTTTGATTTTATAAGCTCATTTAAAATTTTATCTTTAGTAGTCATTATTTCACCGTTTCTTTTTTATTATGTAGTCATTTTTAAGTATAACATATAAGTATGAAATTTGTAAAGATTGTGGGTTGTGATAAATTGTCAAGGGGAAATATGAGTGATTTGTGTTTTTTGTTGACAAATATAAAATAAAATATTATAATCTGTTTATTATTAAAAAATAATTTTTATACAGGAGATTGAAAAATGAGAAAAAAAACAAAGGTGATGCTATGGACGTTGATCCGTCAATGGCTGAATTTATAGGTGTAAATACCGAAGAAATGATAACCAAAGACGGAGAGAGTGCGGAGAGTATCATAGATATAGTGGATTGTATAAATAATGATACTGAGGAATTTAAGAAGGCATATGAGTGTTTCGGAGATGTTAAGAAGGCTTACGAGTGTATAAATGATGAGTCGGGGATATTAGGGGAAGTTGTAAAAGAATTGAAGACGGTGATGGATACATGGGTATAAGCGGAAGTATATTTACAAAATATGAAGGAAAATTACAAGTTGAATTCCAAGAAAAAATCATGAAAGATATGCAAATTCTGATTGATAGAACATAAATCCCGGCCATGCTGCGGCGTAGTGCTGCAGCATGGCTTTTTGATGCAATGTAAGAGACATAGGGTATTGTTGCAATGAAGTAGAAAAGATATGTAGTCAATCAGGAGAATATTATTTTGTCGGTCCAACAGAATATTATAGTTCGGAAGCATTTATGATTTTAAACATAAACTGCACTCAGGAGTCACATAGTATATTACCAAAAGACTTACCAGAAGGATTTATTGAAACTATTTGGATAGAAGATGTGAGACATACTGATATGATAGTACGAATGTTGTATAATTATTTTAATGTTTTTCCGAATGATTTGTTTGATTGTGATCAAAAGCGATTGTTTAGAAAAACTGATATAGAAACTATATACAATAGTTTTTGTTGGGAAAATATACACTGGTGGTTTTCAGAACGATTAAAATCTACAGAGATTAGTTTGACAAATAAACTGAAAATTGAATAAATAATCTTACGGTTTAAGCTTACAAACATGGTGGGGTTTCCTCATATAAGAACTTGTTTAAAATTATGAT
>CALFMA010000471.1 GCA_937880065.1 uncultured Ruminococcus sp. | reverse complement strand
CAAATGCGGAACTTTTTTGTCCAAATGGATACAAAGTGGAAAAGACAACGGAAGTCACAAATTACGTGAAAAAGCTCATAGGACTTGACAAGGAGCAGTTCACACGAATTGCAATGCTTGCACAGGGAGAGTTTATGAAGCTTCTGCTTGCGGATTCGGCAGACCGTCAGAAAGTATTCAGACAGCTGTTTAAAACGGAATATTTCCTGCGTTTGCAGGACAGGCTAAAATCCGAGGTGCGTAATGCCGACAATAGTTTCAAAGCCTGTGAAGCAGGAATTGCCCAGTATATCGGCGGAGTACGCTGTGCTGAGAATTCCCCCTATTCCGATATTCTTCAAATGGCAATGGCAGGTCACCTTACAAATTCTGAAACTATTGAACTTATTGAAAAAATTCTCAAAGAGGACGAAGAAAAATCTGCGGAATATAATGAAAATTCCCGACAGCTTATGGAACGGATTGAAAAGCTGAACAACGAGCTTGGAAAATATGATACGGCATTGAAGCAGTATGAGGAATTGAAGAAATGCAAAATCGACTTTTATGAGGTTGACAAGAAAAAAATTCAGCTGACGGAGATATATAACAAAGCCTCAGAAAAGAAATCTGAAATTGAGAAAAATACCAAAGAATCGGCAGTTATTGAAGCTGAAATGGAGAAATATTCTCAGCTTGACAAAATGATTGCGGAGTATGGAAAATTAGCTGAGGAAAGCAAAAAATACGCTGAAATCCACCGCAAAGCTGAATTGAATTCCGAAAAATACGGCGAACAGCTGAAAAGTTTTCAGGAGGAGCGAAATTCCCTTGAAAATGCGGCAGCTGATAAGCAAAAGCTTGAATTTGAAATTAAGGCTTGCGAAAGTCGTGTAAACAGCGGAAAAAAACTTCAAGGCGATATAAAATCTTTGCAGAATTCAGAAAAAAAGCTTGAAAAAGCACAGCGGGATTACAAGGAATCTGCTGATGAATACGATACTTTGAATTGGCGATATACCGAGATGAACAGGCATTTTCTCAACTGTCAGGCAGGCATAATCGCACGAACTCTTACAGCTGGAAATCCCTGTCCCGTATGCGGTTCAACGGAGCATCCGAATCCCGCAGTTTTGCAGGAAAATCCGCCCTCAGAGCAGGAATTGAAATCCGTAAAGGAGCAATTGGAACTGAAAAATTCCGAGGTTTCACAGCTGAGCAAAAAATCGGCAGAATATGCCGCAGTTGTAAGGGGATTGCGGGAGAATATAGGCAATTCCGCAGGGGAATTTTTTGGCGAAACTGTAGATATTTCAGATGTAAAATCCCTTGCTGAAAAGGTTAAAAATGCAATTGCAGAAATTGAAAAAAATGCAGAAAATCTGACTGAACAGCTTGAAATTGAGAACAAAAAAATCAAGAGAAAAACTGAACTTGACAAGCTTATTCCCGAAACTGAGGGAAAATTCAAGGCTGCTGAAAAAAGCTTTAATGACGCAGAAAAAGAACTGTCGGTTATTAATGCAAATATAATTTCAGCGGGAAAAAATGTGAATTCCGCAAAGGCTTCATTGCGTTTTTCATCGGAATCCGAAGCAAAAGCGTTCATTCAGAAACTTGAAAATTTCACAGAATCTATGAAAAATGCAATTGAAACCGCAGAAAAAAATCTTGCAAAATGCAATGAAAAATATATGGAACTGCAAAATAAAATTGAATATCTCACAGGTCAGATTCCCGAAGATGTAATTGAAAAGGCTGAAAATTTGAAGAAAACAAAGGCTGAATGTGAAGAAAATCTCCGTAATTCAGAAATTGCCTTAAAAGAAGTTGAAAGCCGAATCAGCGGTGATAAATACGCACTTTCGGGCATAAAAAAGGAAGCTTCTTCAATGGTCGAGTATGAAAAAAAACTTATTATGCTTAAAGATTTGTATGATACAGCCAACGGAAATATTACGGGCAAGGATAAAATCACCCTTGAAACTTATGTGCAGATGAGCTATTTTGATAGAGTTGCAGCCCGTGCAAACAGCCGATTTACAGTTATGACAGACGGCAGATATGAGTTAAAAAGACGCTGGACTTCCCTTGATAACAGGAGTAAAAGCGGCCTTGAACTTGATATAATCGACCACTACAACGGTTCCGAAAGAAGCGTAAAAACCTTGTCGGGAGGCGAAGCATTTCTTGCATCCCTTGCCCTTGCGTTGGGATTATCCGAGGAAGTTCAGAGCAATGCAGGG
>CALFMA010000470.1 GCA_937880065.1 uncultured Ruminococcus sp. | reverse complement strand
AAAATTCTTTTGCCAATATTTTAGATACTTTTGTGCCAACATCCATGGTTCATCAACTTTATGAAGCCAAGTCGTCGCCCAAACAACTTTGGTTGGCGCCTGGGGTAGATCATGCTCATGCCTATCGAGACTACCCGGAAGAATATACTGAAATCGTAAAGGATTTTCTAAATAACTATATGCAATGAAGAAATTGTTTATCCTGTTCGCTTGTTGCTTGCTGACGGTTGTATCATCAGCACAAGAAGCCTATACCATAGATAATCTGCCAAATGTGCATCTACAAGATGCATCGCGCTATGTTTGTGATCCGGCTAATATACTATCACCCATGGCTGCCGATAGCATTAATCGTATGCTTTATGCTTTGGAAGAACAAACCGGCATAGAGAGTGTTGTGGCTGTGCTTCCTACAATTGGCGAGGTTGATTGCTATGATTTTGCTTTTGGCCTGGGAAACAAGTGGGGAGTTGGTAAGGCAAAGAATGATAACGGATTGGTTGTGTTGCTTGTAACCGATCAGCGTTGTATTCAGATGGTTACCGGCTATGGCCTTGAAGGACATCTGCCTGAAAAGCCCTATGATATTGCATTGGACAAGGCGACAATGCTCAATAGGGGCTTTTCGGTGGGAGAAAAAATAAACGATTATACTATAACGGCTATTCTGAAATGTGATTATTATTTCGGATATGGAATTATAGGCAATGAGAGATACACTGGATTAAATGTTCTTACTAAGGAATGTGTTAAAGATGCAACAACTTTATTCCCGTTGATTGGACGAGAGTATAACAAAGATACTGACCTGCATGATGATTACAATTCACAGAAACTTGACTACGAAGTGTATGTAAAAAAACAACTTGTAGACTCAACAAAATATATCTATGTCGGAATATTCATTCTGCTGTTCGTTTCGCTTTTCGTGGTATACACAACATATCTGCGTGACCGCCACAATGAATGGTGTCTGTACTGCTCTATAGGCTATTCAAGAAGGTCGATATATCTTTCAATAATGAGCGAACTGCTGTTTACATTTATCGTTGCCATATTGGCAGGAACCGTAATTACAACAGCAATGGTATTTATTCTTGACGCATTGATGATGAGTCCCAAAGGCATGATGTGTCAGTATTTCTATCCCGATAAAATATTAGAGATACTTTGTGCATTTGTGCTTTTCTTTGGATTGCTGCAACTGCCCATAAGATATGCACTTTACAAAATACGCACAATAGATGCAATGGAAGATGACTTGTACTGATAGGAGGAAACAAAAATGTTTGATATAAAAAATATCACAATGATTTATGATATGGAAAAAACTGAAAAGGTATACGCTCTCGGCGGATTTGACCTTAAACTCCCCGATAAAGGACTTATAGGAATTATCGGACCTTCGGGTTCAGGAAAATCTACACTTATGTATTGCCTTTCAACTCTTAAAACTCCAACTGACGGAAAAATAATCTACAACGGCAAGGAAATTACAAAGCTTAAAAACAGCGAAAGAGAAAACATTCGCCGCAATGAATTCGGGTTTGTATTTCAAAGGCATTTTCTTGTACCGTATATGAGTGCAGTTGATAACGTGACAGTTGCGGCTGCATCAAAGACTCCCGAAGTTGAAGAAAAGGCAAAGAAACTTCTTGCAGGTTTCGGACTTACAGAAAAGGAATTCGGCAAACGTCCGTCAAAGCTTTCAGGCGGACAGCGACAGAGAGCCGCAATTGCAAGAGCAATGATAAATGATCCAAATGTACTTTTTGCCGATGAACCTACTGCTGCTCTGGACCATGAAAATGCTTTTGCAGTAATGAAAATTCTCAAAGAATATTCAAAGGAAAACCTTGTGCTTGTTATCACACATGACCGTTCTATCCTCAGCGATGCAGATAGCATTATTGAAATGTGGGACGGAAATATAAGTGCTATAAAAGGCGGTGAGGAAGAATGAATCCGCTTTCACCGCTGTACTTTATAAAAGAGAACAAATCAAGATGTATCCTCTTAATGTTTATGATTTTCCTGAGTTTCGGAGCATATCTCGGAGGCGTTTATATCCACACTCCGCAGGAAAACTGGGATTATCCCTGCGAACTGAATGAAAAAATGGTTTGCCTACACGCCCAGAACAATGACAAAAATTATGAAAATTACTACAACTTCATTGAAGAAATAAATAAGCTTGATAATATTCATGTTATTGAACGTGGGTGGTATAATGAGATTGAACGTAAAACTGTAATGGGGTTCACGGACGGAAGCTACGTTATCTCATTCCGTACAGTTGATGATTTCCGCTATTTCTGTGAATATAACGACATTGACTGTGATTTTACAAATATAAAACCGAAAACAATGGTAATGAATAAGCGTATGGCTGCTACAAAAGGATATAAAGTCGGAGATGTAATTCCTCCTGATGATGAAAACAGTTTCAATTATGATTTCACTGTAGCCGCACTTACAGATGAACTCGGATATACGCAGTATTACATTGGAGAAGAAACTGAAATTAACTGTAATGCTATGCTATTTGGCGAGGGTATTTCTGCTCAGGAAGTAAGACAGCAGGCGGAAGCTCTTGCCAAAAAGTATCCCGTTAATTTTGCGAAATCTTTAAGAGAAGAAACGGAAGAAATGTACAATATCTTCAATGCTATATTTATGCTTGTAATTGTATTCCTTGCACTTATTCTTTCAGTAACGGTAAATGCTGCATTTGTGGGAATGTATCAACGCCGTGAATTTGAATTTGCTGTTTACAGAGCGATAGGTATTCCGAAAAGTAAGCTTAAAAGAAAAATTGCAGGAGAGATTATCACTATGGATCTGATAGTTCTTATTGTCGGAGGAATAATATTCTTCCTCGGACTCTACCTTTTCAATGAGCTTGTTCTTAAACCTAACGGACTTTACCTTGTGTACTATGCACCATTAGCAATTATTGCCCTTATCCTGTGCAATATTATGACGGTAATTCCTCTGATAATCACACGAAGCAGAGTTCTTCTCAAAGCAAATGTATGCGATTACTGATAATATGCGAAAAAGCGGTTTCTGAAAAGAGACCGCTTTTTTCCAATCTCTAAAATGTAAGTTGACAAAGATGTTGACAGAGATGCCCATATATCAAGGCGGACGACAAAAGCGTTAAAGGCATAATTTACCGAAAATAATAATCCTCGAAACGGGTATGTTTCGAGGATTATCTGATTATTGAGCAACTAAAAGCTCACGGATTTTACAAAAATCAAAAACATTAATAACCAACTTTAAAAGTTCCTTTCTATAAGAAAATTTAATAAAAGAAAAAAAATATGGTAGTAAAAAAATAAAAATATTTGAATTGTAAAGTTTTGGAAATAGCTAAGAGTGGGGTGTACAAGTTCGCTCTTTTTTGATATAATGTATTATGAAGGTAGA
>CALFMA010000469.1 GCA_937880065.1 uncultured Ruminococcus sp. | reverse complement strand
ATCCCAAATAATATAACCAAGAACAAATAAAATAGCCTTAACTACTGTATTAGCACCGGGGAAAGGAAGGAAAACTGCTGCACCCGCAACCAATAAGCCGATTGCACCAATTAAGATATAAGTTTTGAACTTACCTCTTTTGTATTTTCTCTTATCATTATCAATGATACTACCGATAATCGGGTCATTGATAGCATCCCAAGCCTGAACGAGCAAGAGAAGAATTGATAATAAACCTGTCTCCATTGTCATATAGACCAACCAGAAGGTCTGAACGGTGCCTTTAAGAGCGAAGCTCATATTACAACCAAAGTCACCGGCGGCATACGCAATTTTGTCTCGCATACCAAATTTGCGATAGCCATTAGCATCTAATTTAGATTTCTTTGCCATAATTTTCTCCTTATTCATATATTTTTTGAATTTGTCAGGAATTTTTTGTCAAAAACTCACAAATCCTTTTTACAAATCAATTTTATTATAAAAACTCAATTTTTGTGAGTATTATTTTTGCTTTTTGTAGTAATATTTTTATATAAATATTGATTTTTCATAAAAATTATACGATAATATGGTTAATATGGTAAATATTAGTTGAGGGGTATGTTATGTTTTATAAAAAAGAATTAGATTTTTTCATAAAAGTTATTGAAAGAAACAAAATTCAAACCACAATAGTAAATCAAAAAGACTTACCCTCAAAAATTGATATGGGTATACGTGAGTATTTAAATTTAAATAAGGATTACGAAGAACTTTTCAAAATCAAAACCGAACCCGGTGTTGTATATAAAATAGTTGACCCGTTTTTCTGTAATTATATTTTCATCCCTTTACCCGAGACACAAGATAATTCTGTGTTAATCGTAGGTCCTTATACCAAAAAGGTTATAACAAAGGAAAGTATCGCAGAAAAAACTATTGAATACGGTGTTTCCAAAGATATAGAAAAGCAAATACAAAGCTTTCAATGCTTACAACAATGAGGGTATACACGGCACAAATGCCCATAGCTGCGGTGAAAACACGCTTTTTCTCTGCATTTTCGGATTTTGTATATTGCAGGAAAAGCACGGCATATGCGCCGATTATTGCCTGCCATGAGAAATCCGCCATATATCGTGCAGAATAACCGCTTTCCCATGCGGCACAGACAATGACAAGGGGCATAATAATTCCCATAGTTCCCACCGCCAAAGCCGATAAAATTCTATTTTTTCTGTCGGGAATAAGTTTCAGAGCCTTTTTGCCCGAAAGATAGCCGAAAATCGGCGGCACAAGGAAAATAAGTCCCGAAATCGTTCCCTCGTCCTTGAAATAAAAGCTGTTCAGCCCGATAAATGAAAAAGGTGCGGATACAAAGGGATAATCGGGAATAAATGCAGGGGGGGCAAGGAGGAAATTGTACACTCCCACAAGCATATTGTGGAGGTGAAATTCCGTATGTGTAAAATCATTTATTGTAAGGGAATACTTTATGCCGAACTCAAAAACTGAACCAAATCGGGCATAGTTATAGTACATCTGAAATGCACCAAGACAGCAGATTGGCAGAAGTGCACAGCAAATATATTTCAGCATACCGCCTTTCCCCTGCTTTTTAGCGTTAAGGGCAAAAAATACAGCACAGCATACCGCATAAACCGCAAGGGTAGGTCTGCACATTACCGACAATCCCATTAACATAGATGAAAGGAAAATTCTCGGCAGATTTGGTTTCCCACCGCCTATAATTCCCGATGTGAAAATGAGATATGCCGTTGCGGTAAGGCACATAAAACCTGCTGATATAGCCAATTCATAGAACATCGGTCTGCCTGCGGAGTACCATATTCCACAGCCTGCAAGAAGCATTATAAGTCCCGATAAATAGACGCCTACCGAGATTTTCCCGAACCATTTTTTCACAATGAATGAATATGTCATTGAGAGGAAAATCAGTCCCACAGCTGAAAAAATCATCACGGCTATATCAGTTGGGAAGAAATACCCTGTAATAAGGTGATACGGCACAAATAACAGCAATGGTGCAATGCCGTAGTAGGAATAATATTTCCCCTCATAAAGCGCATGGTCCCACAGACAGTCAATTTCGCCGTAAAAACGTGAACCGTGGTCGTAGGGGTTGTCCATTGCAAGAAGTGCGTCTGACGGTTTTTCAAGAAGGCTGAACTGCCCGCTTTCAAAGGCAAGCACAAGCTCCTTTGTCACCTGGTCGCCGTCGGTAAGCTTAAATCTGCCGAAAAAGTCGCCGTTGGGAATCTGGCTGCACACAAACATAACGATAATGCATACTCCAAGCAGAGTTACTGCATTGGCGGCATAGTGGCAGAATTTCTGATTTTTTTCGTATTCCCCATTCATCACCGCCGAATGTATGCAGGCATAAATAAAGGCGGCAAACAGGGAAATAACTGCAATTCTCAAAGGCATTACATCAAAGGGAATTGGCTTATTCAGCTCAATTCCTCTGATTACACAGCTGTCATCTTCACCTAATGCCGAAAATCTGAAACGTGCGTCAGTGGATTTTCCTGCAAGCTGAACCATTGCAAACTGCGATTGCACGCTGTTTGAAACAATTGCTGAATCCACAGCTTTAAGGCGGTAGTAATAGCCTGTTTCCTCCGTCATATCCACAAAAAAGTTGATTTGCCCCGTTTCATTTTCGGGGAATTCCGCATTTACCCAAACCGTACCGATTTTTTTATCAAGTCCGTGATATGAAATGCTGATTTCGTCCTTTCCAACGGAAATACCACCATTTTCATAATAGCAGTTTTCAAGTTCCCCCTGCGAAATATTCAGAACGGTATGCTCATAATCGCCGATTAACAGGCGGTATGAGGGGAACTGAAAAAACGTCAGTTCCAAAAGTGCCGCCACGAGGGCAACTTTTCCGAAAAAGGCTATAACAGGGGATTTTCGCTCCGTCAGATATGCGTAAATGACAAATTCAAGAGCCGAACAAAAACCGATTGCCGCAAACGCTCCCTTGAATTCCACAAAATTCATCAGCAAATCCGCAATACCCGTAAGCACCAGCACCAGCGTCATTCCGTGACAGAACAGCTTTTTGTTCCCCGTAAGCTTACGGCTGAAATGGCTGATATAAATTACGGAGCATAGGGCAAATAAAATCAAAGCTGTGAAAAATACCAACCACATAGCAAATCCTTTCGTTACCGCTCGTTAAACCGCTTTATTTCCTCGTCAATTTTCACCGTCATATCATCACGGATTCTTCGTTTGCTGACATTTAACACATATTTCATAATACAATTGGCTATTTCATTCGGACGTTCAAATTGCAGCTCGGATATTAAATCCATCATAAATGCTTCTCCCTGCTGTGATTGAATGCAGTCCATAATTCCGTCCGAAAGCATTACAATATAATCCCCATCATGAATATTTCTCTTTATCAGCTCTATGTCCTGTTTATGAAAAATACCCAGGGGTAGTGAAGAAGAAGACAGCTTTTCCACCTCATCACCATTTTTTATATATGGTTCATACAA
>CALFMA010000468.1 GCA_937880065.1 uncultured Ruminococcus sp. | reverse complement strand
ACAATTCTGGCATATAAGTTGTAAGAAGAGTTGGAACAATTAAATCGTAGTTAATGCCACCATCTGCAAGACGAGGAACTGTTTCTAAATCAAAGAAAACGTGGCTTAAAACCCCAGTAAAATATGCACAAACACCGATTACAAGGGCAAAGATTGTAGTAATTACAGCAGCTTTATTTATTACTTTTTCATCTTTTACAGCGTAGAACTTTTGAACCATTTGTGGCATTCCCCAAGTTCCAAAACTTGTCATAAAAACAAGGGAAGCAATAGTTAAAACAGAAGGTTGCTGTGCAAGAGGAACGTGAGCTTCATAATTTGCTTGTGCCACTGTAATTGCTTCTGTAAATCCACCAGCTTTTACAACAACCACTATCACCATGGCAATTGTTCCACCAAGCATAATAAAACCTTGGATAAAGTCTGTAACGGTAACAGCTGAATATCCACCTAAAACAAGGTAGATTCCAGTAATTCCCACAAGGATAATTAGTGCAAAATCAAAACTGATGTGAAAGGTTGATTCAAAAAGGTGACCAAGTCCTTTGAAAACTGAAGCTGAATATGGAGGCAAAAACACAAAAATCAAAAATCTTGATCCCCTCTGGGCTCTCAATCATTATCACACACTTGTTGATTCAGACACTGACTCAAAGCGTCCCCTGATACTTTCAAGATATGCAGAGGTTGGCTCTCACAGATATCCTCTCGGATTTTCCGGTGACACAAAAATCTGCTGGGATGCTCTTTAATTCCAGCCCTACTTTACAAACACTGCAGCAAACATCGGTTACACCTGGTGGAGCCATGATATAGGCGGACATCATATGGGCGCAAAGGATGACGAGCTTTACACACGTTGGGTGCAGTACGGTCTTTACAGCCCGATTATGCGACTTCATTCAACAAGCAATGAGTTCATGGGCAAGGAGCCCTGGAAGCACGAATACACGGCTGAAATCATTGCAGTCAACTGCCTTCGTGAAAGACACTCTCTTATCCCCTACATCTATTCAATGAACTACCGTACACATAAGGACTGCATTGCTCTTTGCGAGCCTATGTACTATCAGTATCCGGAAATCAAGGATGCCTATGAGGTTAAAAATCAGTATTTCTTCGGTTCAGAGCTTCTTGTTGCTCCGATCACAACTCAGAAAAACAAGAAAACTAACCTTTCATGTGTTGATGTCTGGCTTCCCGAAGGCAGATGGACTGATATTTATACCGGATATATATATGAAGGCAATCAGAGAATCAGAATGTACAGAGGAATTGAAAGTATTCCTGTTCTTGCAAAGGAAGGCGCAATCATTCCCATGAGCGTGAACGACAGAATCAACGATTCCAAAAACCCGAAGGATATGAAAATCCGTATTTTCAGAGGCAACAACAGCTTCCGCCTTTATGAGGATGACGGCGAAACCAACGAATACAAGAATGGCAACTTTGCCATAACTGAATACTCTGTCAAAGAGCAGCTCGGTAAGCTCACCTTCACTGTTTCGCCTGCCGAGGGCAATCTCAGCTCACTGCCGAAAAAGAGAAGCTACACATTCATTTTTGAAGATGTCTGCAACGGTGATATTGCTGTCACTGTAAACGGCACAGAAGCAAAATCCGACATTGACAGAAAGAACGAAAAGCTTTATGTAACAGTCAAGAATATTGCACCCACTGCAGAAATCGTTGTTGACATTGACAATGCAGTTGCAAGAGCTAACTCCGATAAGAAAGAAAAGGTAATTAATCTTATCACTAAGTATCAGCTCGCTGTTAATTACAAAAAGTCAAAATTCTCCTCATTCCTGAAAAATATCAACGGAAAAATCCCCTCCTGTGATGAGTGCTTCAAAGGCCCCATTGAAGAAGTTCAGAAAATGCTTTAAGCATTATTCTTTCAGACAGAGCGACGCTGAATGCGTCGCTCTGTTCATATAATATTTATAGACAATTTAAAGTTGCTGTGATATAATGCTTAAAATTAATTAAGAGGTAAAACAAATGAATATTGCTAATAAACTGACAATCATCAGGGTTGTGCTTGTCCCCCTTTTTGTTCTTTTTTTGCTGACAGACTTCACACCATATAACCGTTGGATTGCTTTTGCAATTTTCGTGATTGCAACAATCACCGATAAATTAGACGGCACCATAGCAAAAAAATACAACATGGTGACAAACTTCGGAAAGTTTATGGACCCGATTGCAGATAAGCTGCTTGTCAGCTCAGCTCTGATATGCCTGACTGCTCTTGGTGAAATCCCCACATGGATTGTTCTTGTCATCATTGCAAGAGAGTTCGTAATCAGCGGAATAAGACTCATCGCAGCAGACAACGGCGTTGCAATTGCCGCAAGCTGGTGGGGAAAGCTGAAAACAATTTCACAGATGGCGATGATAATCATCATCCTGATGAACATTCCTGCACTAAACATTTTAGCACAGATTGTTATGTACCTTTCAGTAGTTCTTACTATAGTGTCAATGATAGATTACATAGTCAAAAACAGATCAGTGCTTGCAATGGACACAAAATAAAATCAGCATACATAAAAAGGGGCTGTAAAAAAAGTGCAGACCGCATAAAGCAAGATAAATAGAGGGTTTCTTTCGGTTTTAACCGCCAAAGAAACCCTTTAAAAGTATAAAAATCAATACATAATTATAGAAAGAGCAATCTGTTGGAGTTGTAATTTGTTTTGGTATATGCTAAAATAAAGTCAGCTTTCATGAAAGGAGAATATTATGAAAAAAGTATTAGCAGTAATAGTGGCAATAATTATGGTTTTCAGCTCAAGCAGTGTTGCTATGGCGTCAGATGGAAACCATGCTTCAGGAAAGGCATCATCCGGTGAAATTGCGGTGGGTGTTTTTGTTGAGATAGTACATAGCTTGTTGGGAAATGTTTTGGCAAAGCTTGATAAATCCTGCCCATTCTGTTATAGTATGCACCTCCCTCCTGAATTCGCAGAGCCCGAAAGTAACTGCAGACTTGTTGTGAACGGAGAAGATATCACAGATGGAAGATATGTAAAAATAGATGAAGAAAATCATCAGATATACATTCCGGTAATTGCAATATATGAAGCATTAGGTGCAGATATCAAAAGCGTGGGCAATTTGGTTTTTATTTCATATAATGGTGGCATGACAATGATAAATATGTCTTTGAAAAATTTTGGAATCCCATTAATGCCTGGAACTTATCATGGAATCAGAGTGGTCTCAGCTGACGATGCTATTGTGGAGTCAGATTCATTCAATTATTATTTTATCAGAAATATGATGGGCGCTGAATATGAAGTCGATTATGAGTCTAAAGTTATTTATGTAAACAGTGTGGAATAATTGAATATTGTTTAAAGCCGTCAGAGATTTATCTGACGGTTTTAGTTTATCAATATATAGATAAAAAAGTACAAAAGGAAACATCACCACAAGTGAAAAACAATATATAATATGGAAAGAGCAATCCGATTTGGGTTGCTCTTTCTGCAGCGCAATATTACTTTTTAAAATCTAACAAATCCTTGATATCAATATCCAATGCTTCGGCAATATCCATAAGGACATGCAGAGGCGGTTCACAAAGTGCAGTTTCAATCCTGCTCATATGAGTTCTGCTGATATTGATTTTTTCTGCCAGTTCGATTTGAGATATACCCTTGAGTTTTCTGTAATAAGCAATATTTAACCCAATAAGTCTGATAGTATCGAAATGTTTGTTGTTCATAAAATAATCACCAATAACAGTATATGTTTAAATAACATAATATTCGACAACTTAAAAAGATATAAATGCAACTTGAAAAGTGGAATATTCTATGATAAAATCATTTTTATAACATCATAAGTTGCATAACAACATATATTGACAGAGGTGGAAGAAATGCGGATTTGTAAATTATGTTGCAAAGAAATAGAACAGATTGGTATATGGCGAATAAAAGACGGCAAGGTAGAAGATTATTGCTACAGATGTGGGGTGTGGCTGGTAAACGGAGAACGCCTTGTGAAAAATGAAGAAGAAACAAATCGGATTATGAGTGAGTTCAGGGCTTTGATGGATGAAAGAAGAGAGAATTCAGAGTGTCTGCAAAAAAGGATGTCGGAAGGATTGACAAATGTTTTGAGAAGATAGATATTTGATAAACAGTGACACCTATATATAGAGGCGAGATATAAAATACGAATGCTTACACAATATGTAGTATGAAATTATGCACCACCCACAAAAACACCCGGCACATAGTACAAAAAGGGAGATATTTAGTAAAAAGTGACAAAAAAGTTTGCAAAAAACTGTTGACAAAAACAAAAAGAGGTGATAATATATGCAAGCACTCTGTGAGGGGAACCCCTGTGAGAGCGAAAAAAGTCGATGCAGAAAAGAAGAAAAAAGATTTTGAAAAAAATCGAAAAACTTCCGAAAAAGTATTGACAAGGAAGAGAGTATGTGATATACTCTTTGAGCTGTCTCGAAAAAGGGATAGCGATTGGACCTTGAAAATTAAACAACGAGATAAGAAAAGGAACCCGAGATTTCGATGGTTTAAGGACCATCAGAAGAGTTTTTAAAAGTACTTTTCAAACAGTAATACGGAAGCTAAAATAGCGAAGTATAAAAGTAAGTCAGCAATGACGAAATGAGCAACAAAGCTCTAAGATAGGTTAAAACAGAGAGATCTGTTGTAATACAATATTTTAGAGAGTTTGATCCTGGCTCAGGACGAACGCTGGCGGCGTGCCTAACACAT
>CALFMA010000467.1 GCA_937880065.1 uncultured Ruminococcus sp. | reverse complement strand
TAACTAAGGGTTGTTCAGATCCGTATAGAATGATGACTTCAAGAAGCGAATATCGTTTAATTCTTCGTCAGGATAACGCTGACCAGCGTCTGATGCCAATTGGATACGAAATTGGTCTTGTTTCTAAGGAAAGACTTGATAGGCTGAACGAGAAAATTCGGCTTACTGAAGCTGAAATCAAGCGTGTATCAAGTGAAAGTATAAAGCCTACTCCTGAATTAAATGCAATGCTTGAGGAAAAAGGAACTGCACCTCTGAAAAATGGCTGCCGTATTATAGAGTTAATTCGTCGCCCTCAGTTAAAATATAACGATCTTGCTATTTTTGACGTTAATCGACCACAGTTGCCATATGATGTATGTGAACAAGTTGAATTGCAGATTAAATACAAGGGATATATTGAAAAACAGTTATCGCAAATTGAGCAAATGGAGAAACTGGAACGTAAGTTGCTACCGAAAAATACGGATTATAGCCAAATTCATGGTTTAAGACTTGAAGCTGCTGAGAAGTTGAATAAGGTTCAGCCAATCTCAATTGGTCAGGCATCACGAATTTCTGGTGTATCTCCTGCTGATGTTTCAATGCTTATTGTTTGGCTGAAAAAAGAACAGGGGTGATATTATGCTGATGGATTTTGAACTATCTTGCGCTGAATTCAAGAGGTATAATCTGGATTTATCTCAAGAAAAATACCATAAATTTTGCAAATATGCTGAGTTTCTCGTAGAATATAATAAGAATGTAAATCTTACTGCTATTACAGATCCAAGAGAAATCCTTATAAAGCATTTCATAGATAGCTCGCTTATACTTAATTATATTGATATTCCTGAGAATTCGTCTATTATAGATGTCGGAACAGGTGCAGGATTCCCCTCAGTTCCATTGAAAATAATGCGTCCTGATCTAAAAATTACGCTTCTTGATAGCCTTGCTAAAAGAATTGTATTCCTACAAAAGCTATGTGAATTAATTGAAGCTGATGCTGAATTCATTCATGGTAGAGCCGAGGATATTGCCAAAATGTCTGAATATCGGGAAAAATTCGACTTTTCCTGTGCAAGAGCAGTTGCTAACTTGTCTGTATTATCTGAATATTGTATACCATTTGTTAAGGTTGGCGGATATTTTATCTCTATGAAAGGTCCTAATGAAAATCCTCTTGAATCTAAACGTGCAATAGATACTCTTGGTGGAAAAATTGCTGAAATACATAGCTATTCCCTTGAAAATGATTTAAGAAATATTATTAAGATAAGTAAAATATCGCATACACCGACAAAATATCCCCGAAATAGCGCTCAGATTAAGAAAAAAAGCTTGTAATTTATATGATTTTTATTGTAATTTCCGCTGAAATGACGAATTTTGGCGGAAATTTTTTATAGATTTTATTTCCTGAATATGATAAAATATATTCAACGCCGAAAATCGGTGAAAATGAAGAAATGTGAGGACAATAAAATGGCAGGTTTTCTTAACTTAACGAGAGAAAAGCAGGTAAATAAGGTTTATGAGGTGGAGATTTCAAGGATAATTCCCAATCCAAATCAGCCACGGACGGATTTTAAGCAATCTGAAATAGTTCAATTAGCAGAATCAATTGCAAATAATGGAATTTTACAGCCTCTTTCTGTAAGAAGAATAGGTGATAATTTTGAGCTTATAGCAGGAGAAAGGCGTTTAAGAGCAGCAAAAATGTGCGAATTACATACAGTTCCGTGCATAATTTATGAGATGAGCGATAGAAATTCTGCTATTCTTGCTCTTGTAGAAAATATTCAAAGGCAAGACTTATCCTTTTTTGACGAGGCAGCTGCAATTGAAAAACTGATTTCTTACTATGGATTAACTCAGGAAGAAGCAGCACAAAAGCTTGGAAAGGCTCAAAGTACTATTGCAAACAAACTGAGATTGCTTAGATTGACAAAGACAGAACGGGAGATAATTTCAAAATTTAATCTTACCGAGCGTCATGCAAGAGCATTGCTTCGACTTGGAAGTGCTGACGATAGGTTGATTATTCTTGAGAAGATAGGCAAATTCAGCTTAAATGTTGAGCGTACAGAGGCTTTGATTGATGATTTTATAGGTAATCGTAAGGAACAGCAGAGTTATAAAAAACGGTCGCAGGTGTTTCAGAATGTAACAATATTTCTTAATACCATTAATAAGGCTATTCAAACCATGCAGTCAGCAGGTATTCCTGCGGAATCTCGTAAAATTCAGGGCGAGGAATATGTGGAATACAGGGTAAGAATTCCTGTGAAAACGGTGTAATGGTCCACGTGGAACATTTTGGTGAAACGGAGCATATTATATTATAAAAATTTGAGTATTCTTCATAGTGTTCCACGTGAAACATCAGCATAAGTGTTCCACGTGGAACATTTTTTGTAAAAATTGAAAAAATCCTGCTGTATGTATTTACTTTTCAAACAGGATGTGGTATAATATAATATGTAAAATTGAAAGAAAGGATGATGTTATGGGGAAAATTATTGCAGTCGCTAACCAAAAAGGCGGCGTAGGTAAGTCAACTACTGTTGTAAACTTATCGGCATACCTCGGTTCTCGTGGATATAAGGTGCTTTGCGTGGATTTTGATCCCCAGGGTAATTCAACAACCGGTTTCGGAATAAAGAAAAGAAATGTCGAGATTTCATCTTATAACCTCATTGTAGGAAAAAATAGAGTTAATGAGGCTGTTATAGTTACTGAATTCCAAAATGTATCCGTTATCCCTGCCACCGAAGCTCTTGCGGGCGCTGAGATGGAACTTATAAATATGGAAAATCGTGTAAACAGGCTTAAAATGCAGCTTTTAACAGTCAAAAACGACTATGATTACATTCTCATTGATTGCCCGCCAGCTCTTGGTTCACTTACTATTAATGCCTTAGTTGCGGCTGATTCTATAATTGTGCCAATGTTAGCTGAATTCTATGCCCTTGAAGGACTGTCACAGCTTGTAAATACAATAAAAATTGTCAAAAGCAATCATAATCCCGCTCTTGATATTGAGGGAATTCTCTTTACAATGTTCGACGGAAGATTAAATGTGGCTAATGATGTAGTAGCAGAAGTTGAAAAATACTTCCCAAATAAGGTTTTTCAGACTAAAATTCCAAGAAATGTGCGTATTTCTGAGGCTCCAAGTCACGGAAAACCTGTTATGTATTACGATAAAACTTCAAAGGGAACTGATGCTTTTACTCTCCTCGGTTTAGAAATATTGGGAGAACCATTGGAACTTCCACAGAAAAAACGCAGAGGAATATTCAATTTTAAAAAGGAAAGGCAGTGATTTAAATGGCAAAAGGCGGTTTAGGCAGCGGTCTTGACTCACTTTTCAGCGATAATGCAAGTGATGTTCAGATTAAAACAACCCTTCGTACATCTGAGCTTGAACCAAACAGAGATCAGCCGAGAAAATATTTCGACGAAGCAGCCCTTAATGAGCTTGCAGACAGCATAGCAAAGCACGGTGTTATACAGCCCTTGCTTGTTCGTCCTCTCTCGGATGGCGGCTATCAGCTCATAGCCGGTGAAAGACGTTGGCGCGCGTCCCGCATAGCAGGACTCAGTGAAGTGCCCGTTGTAGTCAGAGAAATGACTGACCAGGAGGCAATGGAGCTTGCAATTATAGAAAACCTGCAGAGAGAAGACCTGAACCCCATTGAAGAGGCAGAAGGCTTCAGAATGCTTATGGATACTTACGGTCTGACTCAGGAGCAGGCAAAGCAGTTTTTGCTTAAGCAGGTGGAAGAGCATCCGCGCTTCATCGCCGCACAAACGGTCTTGTGTTATCACTCGTTGGGCGATGAAGTGCAGACGCACGGCTTTGTGGAGAAATGGCATCAGAACAAGAAAATCCTGCTCCCCGTAGTGGTGGGTGATGTATTGGAGCTACGCCACTATACAGGCAAAACGTGTCTACAGACGGGGGCTTTCGGTATCGAAGAGCCGACGGGCGAGAACTTCACCGACTTCGATGAAATAGAACTCGGCATCATCCCCGGCATGTCCTTCGACCGACAGGGGAACCGTCTGGGCCGGGGAAAGGGATATTACGACAAATTGCTTCCTTTGTTGCCGCACGCTTATAATATAGGTATATGCTACCGGTTCCAAGCCCAGGAAGAAATTCCGGCCGAGTCCTTCGACCGACGGATGGACGAGGTATGGACCGAGGAAGGACGGTGGTGCTAACCTCCCCTGCCATTCTT
>CALFMA010000466.1 GCA_937880065.1 uncultured Ruminococcus sp. | reverse complement strand
GTTCTGCTCGTTTAGCTTCAGCCTCAATAGCTTTATTCAGGAGTTGCTCCTCATTACTACTACTCAATCCCATATCGATACGAGCTTGAGATTTCTTATCTACCCATTCAGTCATATTATTATATTGTTAGTGTTTTGTTTTCATTTAAGAAATTCATAATATCTTCATCGGACAAACTTGCATTGTCATTATTTGCCAATGAGATTAACCCTTGTTTTATATCGTCAAATTTATCTGCGGTATTTATTTTTGCTATAGCCTTTTTTAAAATATTACTTTTATCATCCACTTGGGACATTATAAGCTGATACTTTGTCTGAATATCTGATAGCTGCTTTTCATACTCAACATCGGCTAATTCATGCTGTTTAAGCATACTATCCAACTCTATAGATGTCTGTATCAACGATGCTACATTATCTATGGTCTGATTATATGCCCCCACCATTATATTTAATTCTTCGTCTTCTTTTGTCAGTATTTCTGCATCTCGAGCCACAACAGGATCTTCTTTGAATTCTTTACAAATTGATTGGGTATATTTACTAATCGCAGTCTTCTCATTTTCAGACAATTCAACCAACGATATTTCTTGTATGCATACTTTTTTAGTTAAATCCTTGCTTAAGCTCTCACTTATGATATACTTGGCAGTTTTCAGTAATAAAATCAGATCTTTAAGATGAGAGGCTATTCTTGCCTTGATATTTTCGTCTACAGAGATACATTTCTTTATTTGAGCTACAATATTATTTAGAGATTTGTGTGTTATGATAAGAACATACCAAATATGAGGAGGCAGGCGTTATGCGTAAGAAATTGATTGCTTTTGTGATGGCTGTTATGGTCACTTTTGCTGTCACAGGCTGCAACGAACCAAAAGACGAAGGAACGGTTACATACAAAGGTAGATATGTGGAGGAGGAAGTATCCCATAATCATCGGATTGAACATATGAGTGAATTATATGCAGAGAATAATATCCCTGCTTTTATTGATACATACACTCTGGAAAAATATATGGAGGATACTGAAAAGCAGGGACTTACTGTGAGTGCAGCACCAAGCCTGTCTTCACTCGGCTCAAATTATTTTATAGCGAATGCCGCTGCTTCACCTACGGGAGAATATTTCATTTCGTATTATGATTTTTCAGTGAGCGATGTACAGCAATACGCAGTGATTTCAGCAGAAGGTCAGGTTTCCACACTTTCATTTAATCAGGAGTTTTTCGTTTATGATTACACATCCGATGGCCGTTTGTTTGCCTACGGATACGCTAAGCAAGGCTATGGTATCTACGAGATTGATACACAAAGACAGAAAGCTCAGTTGCTTGTATCTTTTGAAAATAGTGTACAAAATCTTGATGTAGTCGGAGATTATGTGATTGCAATCAGCGAGAAGGAAATCTGTTTCTATGACTGCAAAAACGAAACAGTTACAGAAACTCCTGAAGCAATACAGGAGTTTATGAATGAGCAGGGCTATGCAGAAAGCGTTAGGGATATTTGCAGCGGAGAGGACGGTTCATTCTATATTCTTTCTGACAAAGGATTGTATCGTTATGTCATGGGCGGCAATATGGTCGAACAGCTCATTGATGGTTATTCCTGTAGAATTGGAAATCCTGCATATACAGCTTGCTCGGTCATTTGCAGTACGGATGAGAGCTTTCTGATTTCCTACGATGACGGCACAATTATGCGTTATCGCTATGACCCCGATGCTGTCAATGAAATTACCTCGACACTCAAAGTATACAGTCTTACTGAAAATGATACTCTGTCGCAGATTATCGTAGAATACAGAATGCAGAATCCGACTGGGCGTGTGGATTACGAAGTCGGTATGAGGGGCGGTATCACTTATGACGATGCTATTAAGAATCTCACAACAGCGATTCTTTCAGGAGATGCTCCCGATGTTCTGATGCTGGACGGGCTTGATATTGATAATTATATTGAGAAAAATATGCTTCTTGATTTAAGCGACAGTGAAAGCCAGTGGAATCCTGATAAAGTTCTGCTTGACAATGTTGCCAAATGGAACAATGACGGCGGACTATATTCCGTTGCTGCCAAATTTCAATTATTTGGAATTGTCGGTGACAGCGAGGTGCTTGCAGATATGGACAGTGTAGCAGATGTTGCGGACTTTACCGAAAGTGTCCGACAAGAGCAAGGTGAGCAATATCCAATTCTCATGCTCATTACTGCAGAGAAAATTCTGGATACAGCCTTAATCGGGGAAAGCGGACGTATCTTTACGGATAACGAAATTAACACGGAATATCTTACTGAACTTTTGGAAGCCTGCCGCCGCATTTATGAAAATGACTACCCTGATGTTGAAGATACATTTAGTTTCACATCAACTTATGGTTCTTCTGAATTAGCAAGAAATGCAACATTAACGTTGTATGATCCTTCAATTAGTATGTCTCTTGGTACAGTAAACGGATTTTATAACGATTTGAATATACTCACTTCATTTGATACTTATCAACAGCCAAATTCAACCGAATTTCGATTTGGCATAAAAAAAGGAAGTACTGCATTTGTACCTGTGTGTAATCTTGGCATTACCGCTGCGACTGAAAATAAGGAAGGTGCAGTTAACTTTCTTGCGTGTGCAGTATCCGATGATGTTCAAAAAGCGGAAATGGGCGACGGCTTTCCAGTCAATCAGAATACCCTTCAGAGCTTTTATGATAAAAATAAAGACCTAAATGATAGAGTTACTGCATCTTCCGGTTCTTGGAATACTACACAGACTCCGATATTCTATAGTGAATGGATGAATAACAGCGAGGTCAGTGAATTTAAACAACTACTTGACAGCCTTGATACACCGATTCATATTGATACAATGACAAGGCAGATTATCATTGACGTTGGAACACAGTGCCTTGAAGGTCATCTCACTCCGGAAGAAGCTGTTACTGAAATCACAAGACAGCTTGACCTGCGAATGAAGGAATAGCACAATGAAACGGTTAACATTGCGTAAACAAAATCTGCGGCACATACCTTTTCTTCTTCCAAGCTTTATTGGTGTTATGGGCTTTGTGCTGATATCCTTTGTGGATTCCGTCAGACGTTCCTTTTATGCCGCAGTTACGGGAGAGTTTGTGGGAGTGCAGAATTTCAAAGTCATTTCTGAAAATGAAGCCTTTGCATTGGCTGTGAAAAATACCGCACTGTTTACAGCCGTCTGTCTGCCGATATTGATCGTCCTGTCATTCTTTATTTCCTATGCTTTGTGCAAGCTGAGATACATTCGGCTTATTAAGTCAGCACTCCTGTTTCCCCTTGCAGTACCGACCGCAACACTTGTGCTTGTGTGGCAGGTTCTCTTTGATGATGCAGGCTATATCAATTCCATTATCACTGAGCTTGGCGGTACGGAAATACGATTTCTGCACAGTTCTGCCGCATTCTGGGTACTTGTGGGCAGCTATGTCTGGAAAAATCTTGGATATACGGTACTGTTGTGGGTGACGGGAATGATGAGCATTTCCACCTCCCTGACAGATGCCGCAAGGGTTGACGGAGCGAATGAGCGGCAATGCCTGTTCCATATTATTCTGCCGAATCTGAAACCAACGCTGTATACCATTACGATTATTTCATTCCTGAATTCGTTCAAGGTATTCCGTGAGGCTTACCTTGTTGCAGGCTCCTATCCCCATGACAGTATGTACCTTTTACAGCACTTGTTCAATAACTGGTTTGTCAACATGGAGCTGGACAAAATGGCAGCAGCGGCTGTATGCGTATTCAGTGTGATTTTTCTTGCTATCGTACTCTTACAGCGTGCATGGGATAAGGAGGGCTGAGCATGAAAAAAGTAAGGACGGTTATCCTTTACATACTCTTTGCATTGCTTTCTCTTGCTATTCTGTATCCTGTCGTGCTTGTCATTCTCTTGTCTGTGCAGGATTCGGATGAACTGGCAGGAACTATTTCACCGCTGCTACAATTTACAGGTGAATATGCGGATGTTCACTATCTTCCGCAGTATCCAACTCTTGGGCATTTCACGGATCTGCTGATTTTTACACCGGAGTTTTATACAGTATTCTGGAATTCGCTGCTGATGGTAGGAATCATTCTGCTATTTCAGCTTGTAGTGGCAGTACCGTCGGCATGGGCGTTTGCAAGGTTTCGCTTCAGAGGGAAAAAGCTGCTGTTCAATCTGTACGTCATTTTCATGCTGATGCCCTTTCAG